>NZ_DASRBZ010000190.1:0-10138 GCF_035653355.1 Mycobacterium sp.
TCGCTCATGCCGTACTCCGTGACCATCGACCGGGCGATCTTCGTCGCCCGCTCGATGTCGTTCTGGGCGCCGGTGGTCGGGTCGGTGAAGATCAGCTCCTCCGCCGTGCGCCCGCCGAGGAGCATGGCCAGCTCGTCGGACAGCTCCGACCGGGTCACGAGGTACTTGTCCTCCAGCGGGAGGGTCAGCGTGTAGCCGAGCGCCCGGCCCCTGGGGATGATCGACACCTTGTGGACGGGGTCGGCGTTGGGCAGCGCGTGGGAGACGAGAGCGTGGCCACCCTCGTGGTAGGCGATGACCAGCTTCTCCTCTTCGGAGATGATCCGGCTCTTGCGCTCGGGGCCGGCCACCACCCGGTCGACGGCCTCGTCGAGGTCGCCGTTGGTGACCATGTCGCGGCCCTTGCGGGCGGCCAGCAGCGTGGCCTCGTTCATGAGGTTGGCCAGGTCGGCGCCGGTGAAGCCCGGAGTCCGCCGGGCCATGACGTCGAGGTCGACCTCCTTGGCCAGCGGCTTGCCCTTGGCGTGCACGTTGAGGATCGCCTTGCGGCCCTCCAGGTCGGGCCGGTCGACCACGATCTGGCGGTCGAACCGGCCGGGCCGCAGCAGCGCCGGGTCGAGGATGTCGGGCCGGTTGGTGGCGGCGATCAGGATGACGCCCTGGCGCAGGTCGAACCCGTCCATCTCGACGAGGAGCTGGTTGAGCGTCTGCTCCCGCTCGTCGTGGCCGCCGCCCAGGCCGGCGCCGCGCTGGCGTCCGACCGCGTCGATCTCGTCGACGAAGATGATGCACGGGCTGTTTTGCTTGGCCTGGTCGAACAGGTCGCGCACCCGCGAGGCCCCCACACCGACGAACATCTCGACGAAGTCCGAGCCGGAAATCGTGAAGAACGGCACCCCGGCCTCGCCGGCGACGGCCCGGGCCAGCAGCGTCTTGCCGGTTCCCGGCGGGCCGTAGAGCAGCACACCCTTGGGGATCTTGGCGCCCAGCGCCTGATACCGCCCGGGGTTCTGCAGGAAGTCTTTGATCTCGTAAAGCTCCTCGACCGCCTCGTCGACACCGGCGACGTCGGCGAAGGTGGTCTTGGGCATGTCCTTGGAGAGCTGCTTGGCCCGGGCTTTCCCGAAGCCGAAGCCCATCCGCGCCCCGCCCTGCATGCGGGAGAACATCACGAACAGCCCGACCAACAGCAATAGCGGCAACACGTAGATCAGCAGCGATCCCAGGATGTTGCCCTGGTTGACGACCGTGCTGACCTGTGCGTTCTTACTGCTCAAGGCGTCGAACAGCGGGACCGCGTAGCCGGTGGGGTACTTGGTGATGACTTTGTCGGAGCCGGCGGTGTCGTTGTTAGGGCTTTTCAGCGTCAACCGCAGTTGCTGTTCGCGGTCGTCGATCTGGGCGCTTTTGACGTTGTCGGCTTTGATCTGTGCCATCGCCACCGAGGTGTCGACGGGCTTGTAGCCGCGCGTGTCGTCACTGAAATAAAAAAACGACCAGCCAAGCAGCAACACCACGGCGATCGCCGTGAGGGTGCGGATCACGTTTTTCCGGTTCATCAAGCATCGGCCGTGTTCGGCCAGGTCCTTCCCCGATTCACGCAGCTGGAATAGTCCAGGTTACCGCTCGTGGCGATCGCCAGCGCGGCTGAGCCGCGCGCAGCGGGTCGCCACCATGCAGCCCAGTATCGATCGCCAGCGCGGCTGAGCCGCGCGCAGCGGATCGGCACCCATGTTGGTGGTGTTATTGCCCGGCTCGTCAGCAGTCCCCTTCGGGCCCGCATCAGGCGCCGCCTAGTGCAACGACTGCGCGCCGAGCAGCGGTTCCCGGCTGATGCTCTGCTACCAGCGAAACGGGTCGCCAGCCCGGCGCGAACAAGCCGTGACCCCTTCTCAGCCGGTTTCTGTTGTGCTTTGGTGAGACCGTGCGCGCACCCACCGAACGGTTAGTTGATACCAACGGTGTGCGGCTGCGGGTCGTCGAGGCAGGGCAACCCGGTGCGCCGGTGGTGGTGCTGGCGCACGGATTCCCCGAACTCGCCTACTCGTGGCGGTACCAGATTCCGGCGCTGGCCGCGGCGGGCTTTCGCGTGCTTGCCCCCGATCAGCGCGGCTACGGCGGCTCGTCTCGGCCAGAAGCCATAGAGGCCTATGACATTGCGGCGTTGACCGCCGACATCGTCGGCCTGCTCGATGACGCCGGCACCGACCGCGCGGTGTGGGTAGGTCATGACTGGGGCGCCCCGGTGGCATGGAGCGCGGCGCAGCTCCACCCCGACCGCGTCGCGGCAGTGGCGGGTTTGAGCGTCCCGCCGACACCGCGCTCCCAACTGCCGCCGACGCAGGCGTTCCGCAAGGTCTTTGGCGACCACTTCTTCTACATGCTCTATTTCCAGGAGCCCGGCGTGGCCGACGCCGAGCTCAACGCGGATCCGGCCAAGGTCATCCGACGGATGATGGGCGGGCTGCGCAGCGGTGACGACCGAGCCGCGGCGCTGCGGATGGCCCGAGCAGGGCCGGAGGGTTTCGTCGAACGGTTGCCCGAGCCCAACGGCCTGCCGGACTGGATCAGCGCGGACGAACTCGACCACTACATCGGCGAATTCAGCCGCACGGGGTTCACTGGCGGACTGAACTGGTATCGCAATTTGGACCGTAACTGGGAGATCCTGGCGGATCCGGTGAGCGCGACGATCACCGTGCCGGCGCTGTTCATGGCCGGAACAGCCGATCCTGTATTGGGGTTCATGCGCCGCGACCGCGCGGGCGAAGTGGTCACCGGTCCGTATCGCGAGGTGATGATCGACGGCGCGGGGCACTGGCTACAGCAGGAAAGACCCGACGAGGTCAACGCGGCGTTGCTAGATTTCCTCGAGGGATTGGAGTTGCGATGAGTGGTGGTCCGCTGCGTTTCGGCGCCTTCATCACACCGTTTCACCCGACCGGCCAGTCTCCCACGGTGGCACTGGAATACGACATGGAGCGCGTTGTCGCACTGGACCGCCTCGGCTTCGACGAAGCATGGTTCGGCGAGCACCACTCCGGCGGCTACGAGCTGATCGCGTGTCCAGAGGTGTTTATCGCCGCGGCGGCCGAGCGGACCAAGCACATCCGGCTGGGCACCGGAGTGGTTTCGCTGCCCTACCACCATCCGCTGATGGTGGCCGACCGCTGGGTATTGCTGGACCATTTGACCCGTGGCCGGGTGATGTTCGGCACCGGCCCAGGAGCGCTGCCCTCGGACGCATACATGATGGGCATCGACCCGGTCGAGCAGCGCCGGATGATGCAGGAGTCGCTGGAGGCAATTCTGGCGCTGTTTCGCGCCGCCCCCGGTGAGCGGATCAGCCGGCACTCCGACTGGTTCACCTTGCGCGACGCGCAGCTGCATATTCGCCCCTACACCTGGCCGTATCCCGAGATCGCCACCGCGGCAATGATTTCCCCGTCCGGGCCACGATTGGCCGGAGCGCTGGGCACGTCGCTGCTGTCGCTGTCGATGTCGGTGCCGGGCGGGTACGCGGCGCTGGAAAACGCCTGGGAGGTGGTCTGCGACCAAGCCCGCAAGGCCGGACGCGACGAACCGGACCGCGCGGGTTGGCGGGTGCTGGGCATCATGCATCTGGCCGACAGCCGCGACCAGGCGATCGACGACTGCACCTACGGCCTGCAAGATTTCGCGAAATACTTCGGCGCCGCCGGGTTCGTACCGTTGGCCAACCTGGTCGAGGGCGCACAATCGCCGCGGGAGTTCGTCGAAGACTATGCGGCCAAAGGCAATTGCTGCATAGGGACACCCGACGACGCGATCGGCTACATCCAAGATTTGCTCGACCGCTCCGGAGGTTTCGGAACATTTTTGATGCTGGGCCACGACTGGGCATCCCCCGAAGCGACCTACCACTCTTACGAATTGTTTGCCCGCAAGGTGATTCCGCATTTCAAGGGCCAGCTGGCCGCACCGCGGGCGTCGCACGAGTGGGCTCGCAGTATGCGGGATCAACTGCTTGGCCGCGCCGGCGAGGCGGTAGTCAAAGCCATCAGCGAGCACACCGACGAACTCAAGCTGGAAAGCGAGCAGAACTGATGCGCGCCGCGGTATTGCGGGACGGGCGCATGGTCTGCCGCGACGATGTGCCCGATCCGGTGCCTGGGCCGGGCCAGGTGCTGGTCGCCGTGCGCTCGTGCGGAATCTGCGGCTCGGACCTGCATTTCGCCGCCCACGGTGACGAAGTGCTCGCGCTTGGCGCCGAGGGCGGTTTCGGGGAGATGGGTGTCGATTTGAATCGTGACGTGTTCATGGGTCACGAATTCAGCGCCGAGGTGCTCGAAGCTGGTCCCGATACCGAGACACATCCACCCGGGACGCTGGTGACGTCGATACCCGTGCTGCTGTCGGAGAAAGGTGTCGAGCCGATCGTCTACTCCAACCGCACAATCGGCGGTTACGCCGAACGGATGCTGCTTTCGGCGCCGCTGCTGCTGCCGATTCCGAACGGCTTGGATCCCAGGCACGCCGCGTTGACCGAGCCGATGGCGGTCGGGCTGCACGCGGTGAATAAATCGGGAATCGGGCGCGGAGAGGTCGCCTTGGTAATCGGTTGCGGCCCGATCGGAATCGCGATCATCGCCGCATTGCGGGCGCGCGGCGTGGAAACAATTGTGGCTTCTGATTTTTCACCTAAGCGGCGCGAGTTAGCTGCTGCCATGGGCGCGCACCAGACAGTGGATCCCGCACAGGAGTCGCCGTTCGACACCGTTTCGCCGGCTGTGGTGTTCGAGGCTGTCGGGGTTCCGGGCATCATCGACGACATCATACGGCGGGCCCGACCGGGCACCCGGCTCGTCGTCGCGGGCGTATGCATGCAACCCGACACCATGCATCCGTTCTTCGCGATTGCCAAAGAGATCAACGTGCAGTTTGTGCTCGCTTATGACCCAAACGAATTCGCCGACTCGCTGCGTGCGATTGCTGAAGGAGATATCGACGTTGCCCCGGTGATCACCGGCGAAGTGGGCCTCGACGGGGTCGGAGCGGCGTTCGACGATCTGGCCGATCCGGAACGGCACTGCAAGGTTTTGGTTACACCGTAGGACGGTTCTGCGATATCGGGGCCGGTAGCCGCCGCTGTGAACTGCACGCAAAAGCGGTGCATAACAATGGTTCGAGCAAAAGCGGCACGTGATTTTGCCAAATCGGTTCCAGCGCCAACGCGCGGTGTTTAAGGTGATCTATTTGGGCATGCGCCGGAAAGGAGGTTTCCACGACGCTGACCGAGCACACTGGTCGCGCTTCGGTGTGCTGATTGTGCGCCATATCATCCAGCCAATTTCAACAATGGCCGATACAACGGCCGGAAAGGAATCACCGTGACAGTGAGTAGTTTTCGAACCCGCGCTGTGATCTCCGCGGCAGGCGCCACAGCGGCCGCCGCGTTAGCGTTCGCCGTGGTCCCCGTCGCAAATGCCGATGACGAAGCCTGGGGCGCGATCGCCGTCTCTCCAGACGGGAAGTCCGTGGGCGTAGCGACTGATAAGCCAAATGAGTACCAGGCCAACATAGGCGCGACCTCTGACTGTCACCAAAACAATCCCACCTGCAACGTGTTGATTACCTTCAAGTACCCCGACTGCGGTGCCGTCGTCAGAAACGGAGACCAGTATTTCGGGGACAGCGGCGCCACGCAGCAAGAAGCAGAACAAAACGCAATGAACCAAAGCCCGGGCAGCACAGTCCTCAAGTCGGCATGCAACACCCCGCCCGCGGGCTCGACCGCCACGCCCACGAGCGGAACCACAACACCGACAAGCACGAGCAGCTCGACCACAAGCACGACCAACCCGCCCCAAGGCCAGTGATCGCGCTGGCTCCGGGTTTTCACTCGGCGGCTATATCACGGCACTCCGCCGCCCGAGCCTGGTAGCGAGACGCGAACCGTTGCCCCGCCGAGCAGGCCAGAGACGTCGGCCCGCTCGGCGGGGTTTCTACCATCGCGTGAGCTACCCGTTGTTGGGCTGCGGATGCCCTTGCGTGATAGTGCTCTGTTCAACCGTCGCCGCTGCGCCTGATGTACTACAGGCGACGAAAGGTAGCGCATGATGCGTAGCGCGATGCGGCTGCTTGGCGCTGTCACGCTGGTTGTTGCCCTGATTGCCGCCTGCAACTCTGAGAAGAGCAGTGACCGGACGAGTGGGCAGCTGCCTGAAGGCGCGCTCAGGATCATGGCGAAACCGGCATATGCGACCGCGAGGTGGCTCTACTACGTAGCCGATCGCGACTCCGGCGAAGTTCTGTTGAGCCAGCGTCCCGACGAGATGGTGCTTACCGGCTCGGCCGCAAAGCAATTCACGATCGGGACGGTGTACGACACCATTGGGCCCAACGCCCGGCTGACCACACCGGTGTATGCCACTGCGCCGGTGATCGAAGGCGTGCTGCACGGCGACGTAATCCTGGTCGCCTCAGGCGATCTCACGCTGGGCGGTCGCGGCGCGATGCACGGCCGCGTCGACGACGCGTTCGACGCCACCAGTATCGATCACGTGTACGGCGACATTGCGCCAAACGCCCGCAAGGTCAACGACGATCCCTTGGCCGGCCTCGATGACCTGGCCCGCCAAATCGCCGCCAAGGGAGTCAAGGTCGTCGACGGCGACGTCGTCGTCGACACCCGAATCTGGCAGTCACCCCCTGGGCATGAGGGTGCTGTGCCATCCGTCTTCGTCAACGACAACCTGTTGGATATCGAAGTGATACCGGGTGCTATCGGCCAGCCGGCCGCCGTCCGACCATCGCCTGCCACAACCGCATTCACTGTGCAGTCGAAAGTATCGACGGTCAAACCTGACAACCCGTCGAGCCTGGAGGTGACCGCCGACCCGACCAATCCGCGCAACATTGTGGTCAGCGGGCTGATCCCGCAAGGCAGGCCGCAGCTCACGATCTACCGGGTGCCCGAGGCTGCCGCGTGGGCGCGGACATTGTTTATCGAAGCCCTTGGGCGAGCAGGGATTACGGTGAGCGCTCCGGCTCTTGGTCCCAACGATCAGTCCCGGCTTCCGGCACCGAACAGCTATTCGGGCCGCCGTCAATTGGCGTCGCTGCAATCGCCACCGTTGCAGGCATTCGGCTCGATGATCCTGCGCGCCAGTTACAACGCCGGGGCCAATGCGATGCTGTGCCTGCTGGCATCCAAGACCGGTTCCAACGATTGCTCCGACGGGTTGCGAACCATTCGGGCCACCGTGGAAAAGGCGGGATTGCGGTCAGACGCTGTCGTGCTCACCGACGGCGAGGGGGCTTACCCGGCCTCGTCGACGCCGAAACAGATGGCGGCCTGGAACGGGTGGGCGGCCCGGCAGCGGTGGGGACCGGCGTTCGTCTCCGGACAGCCCGTTTTGGGCGCGACCGGCACCATAGCGCCCGTCGGGCACAACAGCCCCGCAAAGGGCAAGGTGCAGGCTAAGACCGGGACCGTCGCAGTAGCCGATCCCGCGACCGGTCGCGCTCTAGTCAACGTGCAGAGTCTCGCGGGTTACATCACCACTGAAAAGGGTCGTCATCTGGTTTTCGACCTGTCGATGAGCGGCGCCACCTACCCTGACGTCCTCACCGGCCTGCGGCAAGCCAACGACGACGTCGGAATGGTGGCGGCGCAAATTCAGCAGTCGCTGTCCAAGTGAGCCACCGAGGTCTCAGCACGGTGCACCACATATCCAACCGCGACGAGCCCGAGCCAGATAACGCCCACCAAGATCGCGGTGCGGCCATGTGCAGTGAAGAACAACAGCACCACGACCAAGGCGAGGAAGGCCAGGGCCAACGCCGTCGTCGCCGGCGCGCCCGGGAGCCGATAGCGGGAGGCCGGCAGTTCTCCGGCTGCAACTCGTCTGCGATAAACCAGGTGCGACAGCAGGATTGAGGTCCACACAAAAATGATCCCGATGGTGGACACCGACGTGATGTAAGCGAACGCCTTGTCCGGGGAGAGCCAGTTGACGAATACGCCCAGGCTCATCACGAGAACTGAGAAGGTGGTCGCCACGAGCGGCACGTGACGCGCGCTCAACAGCTGCAGGTGAGCCGGCGCCTCACCCCGCTGGGAGAGGCTGCGCAGCATACGGCCCGTCGAATAGATGCCGGCATTGCATGACGAGAGGGCGGCGGTCAGCAGGATGAAGTTGACGGTGCCGGCGGCCGCCGGGAGGTTGATGTATTGGAACACCGCGACAAAGGGACTTTGGCCGTCGTGGAAGTTACGCCAGCCGCGCACCGACAAGATGACGAACAGCGCCCCGACGTAGAACAGCCCGATCCGGAACGGCAGGGTGTTAATCGCCTTGCGCAAGGTCACTTTCGGGTTCTCCGCTTCACCGGCGGTCACGCCGACCAGCTCGACGCCAACATAGGCGAACACCCCGACCTGCAGGCTCAGTAACGCTTGGCCCAAGCCGGTCGGGAAAATACCACTGTCATTCCACAAGTTGGCAATGGTCGGTCCAGTGGTTGGTCCTAGAGCCGGAATGGGAAGCAGCACACCGATACCCATGATGATCATGCCGACGATGGCCGCCACCTTGATCATCGAAAACCAGAACTCGGCCTCGCCGAAGATCTTCACCGAGATGAGGTTTGCGGCGAAGAGAACGACGAGCACAACCAGTGCCGTGACCCACTCGGGAACGGCGGGCCACCAGAACTTCACATACTTTCCGCCGACGGTGATCTCGGCCATGCAGGTGGTGGTCCACACTGCCCAATACGTCCAGCCGTTGGCGAAACCGGCAAACCGGCCGAGGAACTCCTCCGCGTATTCGGACATGCTGCCCGACACCGGTCGGTACACAAGCAGCTCGCCAAAGGCGCGCATGATGACGAAGATCGCCAGACCGGCGACCAAATACGCCAGGATCACCGCTGGGCCGGCCTGCTCGATAGCACCACCGGCCCCGTAGAACAGCCCGGTGCCGATCGCGCCGCCGATTGCGAGCATCTGGACAGTTCGGGCCGAAAGGCCGCGTTCATATCCGAGGTCGGATACTCCCGTTTCGGATTTGGCCAGGCTCACTGGGATCTCTTATCACAGGATCGCGGGGCGGAGAGGCGGGGCGCCGACGTACCCGGCGCGTCGCACGGAGTTGCCAATTGGGCGCGGTGCCTTCGCTTCTGTGGATGGAAGCGCCGCTGCGTATAACTCAGGCGATGAGCAGCTGCCGGGGCCGTGGCGTCAGTGGATGGCGCTATGATCGAAAGTATGTTCGAGGCTCTTGCTGATCCACTGGCTATGGCTGGTGTTGACGACCCTGCGGCGATGGGAGATCTGGACGCATCAGCCCTGGTGGCTGCGGTGCGCTCGTCGTATCGGTTGGAGTCGATGCTGGTGGCGCGGCGGCTGGCAGCGGTGGCAGCGCTGTTGCGGCATCGGCTGGCGGCGGCCGAAAGCGCGGACGCGGAGCGCGGGTTCGCGGTGGTCGACGGGTTCGAGCAGACCACGGCCGAGGTGGCTGCGGCGATGAACTTGTCCGCGATGGCAGCCAGCTATCTGGTATCGCACGCTCACGCTCTCGATACACGCCTGCCCAAGGTGGCCGCGCTGTTAGCTGAGGGCCGAACGGATTGGCGCACAGTCCGATTGATAATCAGCCGCACCGACCTGGTTACCGACGCGGAGCTGATGGCCAAGCTGGATGGGTCACTGGCGGCGCGTATCGGTAAGTGGCACAGCTGGTCGCGGCAGCGAATCGTCAACGCGGTAGATGCTGCAGTACGCGTCGCCGATCCCGACGCTGCACGTGAACGCCGCGAGCGCGCCGAGGATGACCGCTACATCGGGACCAGCGCCACGGAGCACGGGATGGCCGAAATCTACGGCACCGTGGCGGCGTCGGCGGCTACGGCGTTCGACCGGCGGCTGTCGGAGCTGGCCAAGCAGGTGTGCGCGGAGGATCCCCGCAACCTGGATCAGCGCCGCGCCGACGCGCTCGCTGCGCTGACCGAAGGACGGCGCCTGGCTTGCGCCTGCGGAAAGCCGGACTGCCCCACCCGCGGCGACGCTGCCCAGCCTGATCGCGATCCGGCTGGTGCGCAAGTCGTCATAAACGTGGTGGCCAGCGAGCAGACGGTCTACGGCAACAGCAGT
>NZ_DASRBZ010000191.1:0-3163 GCF_035653355.1 Mycobacterium sp.
ACCGCGACATACAGGTCGGCCATCCGGTGTTTGAGCGCCTGGAAGCTGCCGATCGGCCGGCCGAACTGCACCCGCTCCTTGGTGTAGTCGACGGTCAACTGCAGGCATCGGGTGGCCGCGCCGATCTGTTCAGCGGCCAGCAGGATCGCCGCGATGTCGCCGATTCCGGGGTCGGTGCCAAGCGGCGCGGAGCTCTGCGGAGTGACGCGTCCGAGCCGCCTCGTCGGGTCCATGGTGTCGACGCGCTCGGCATTGAACTCGGTCCACCGGGTGAGTTCGTCGCCGGTTGCGGCGACGACGATGTCCGCGATGTCGCCGTTGACCACATAGTCGGGGTCGAACACCACTGCGCCGATCGCGATGCCTTCGGCCAGCGCCGCCAACGCGTCGGCATCGGGCTCGTCGGCGACCAGCAGCGCCAGCTCCGCCAGCGTGGTACCCAGCAGGGGGGTGGGTACCAGCCCCTTGCCGAGCTCCTCGATGACGACCGCGGCGTCGGCTAAGACGCCGCCAGCGCCGCCGAAGTCTTCGGGTACCACCAGCGCCGCCGCACCGACCTGCTCGCACAGCAGCCGCCACAGCGATTCGTCGTAGCCCCGCTCGGATTCCAGCGCGGTTCGAACTGCCTCAGGGCCGGCGTGCTTGGCCACCAGCGCAGCGACCGTCTCGCGCAGCAGTTCCCGTTCGTCACTGGCCATTGCGCCGCTCCTACTCATCGTCCCCTCGCAAGCTGGGGTCCCCCGCCCTCGGCATCGTCGCCGGCGCGGGATGTCACGTCAGCGCCTCCAGCACCCGTCGCCGGTGCACAGCCGGATCGCCCCATGCCGGGCGTAGGGCCTGTACCCGCAGCAGCCACAGCGACAAGTCGTGTTCCGCGGTGAACCCGATCGCGCCGTGGGTTTGCAGCGCCGACCGCGCGGCAAGCAGCGCGGCATCGGCAGCCGCCACCTTGGCGGCGCTCACATCCCGAGGCGCGTCCGGTGACTCGGCAGCCAGCGACAGCGCGGCGCCGTAGACAAGCGGGCGAGCCAACTCCACGGCGATATGCACGTCGGCCAGCTTGTGCTTGATCGCCTGATACGAGCCGATCACCCGCCCGAACTGGCTGCGCTGCTTGGCGTAATCGACGGCCGCGTCCAGCAGCGCCTGGCCTGCGCCCACGAGTTGCGCGGCGGTGGCCAGCGCGCCGAACTCGTAGGCGCGGGCGACGTCGGCGTCCCATCCGTTGCCAGCCGCTTCCACGTCGAACAGGCGCCGGCTGGGATCGATGCACTCGTGACGTGCGCCGACGTCCGCCTCACTGACCCGGCCATCGGCGGCCAGCAGCACCAGCCCAGCGGTATCGGCGTCCACTGCGCGCGGAGTCTGCGGCGGCAGCGCAACCGTTGCGATCAGTTCACCGGCTGCCAGTGCCGCACACCGCTCGTCGTCCGTCAATAGAAGTGGCGCTACCGCAATGGATTCCGCGACAGGTCCCGGCACGCACCAGCGGCCGAGGCCCTCCAGCGCGACGACGAGATCCACCGGGTGTGCGTCGATGCCGTCGAACCGCTCCGGCACCAGCAATGCCGTCACACCGAGTTCGGCCAGCTGGGCCCACACCTTGCGTCCGGGCCCGGTATCGCCGGCGGCCCGGGCGCGCACGGCGCCCGGGACGTCGGCCGCGGCCAGAGCGGCGTCGATGCTGGCCGCGAAGTCGCGCTGCTGCGCGTCGAGTTCAAATCTCATCTGGCCTTCTCCCGGGGCAGGCCCAGCAGCCGCTCGGCGATAATGTTGCGCTGAATCTCATTGGTGCCGGCGTAAATCGGGCCACCCAGTGCGAACAGCAAGCCGTCGGTCCACGAATCGGCCAGCTCGCCGTCGGCGCCGCGAATCTCCAGCGCCGTCTGGTGCAGCGCCACGTCGAGATCCGACCAGAACACCTTGGTCATCGACGACTCGGCACCCAGCTCGCCGCCTTCAGCCAGCCGGGTCACCGTGCCGAACGTGTGCAGACGGTAGGCCTGGGCTTTGATCCACGCGTCGGCAACCTCATCACCGAAGGCACTGTTGCCGTTGTCTTTCCACATCTGGACTAGGCGTTCAGCGGCGGCCAGGAACCGTGCCGGGCTGCGCAGCGACATGCCGCGCTCGTTGCTTGACGTGCTCATCGCCGCCCGCCAGCCCTCGTTCACCTCGCCGATCACGTCGCGGTCGGGCACGAACACGTCGTCGAGGAAGATTTCCCCGAAACCGGTGTCGCCGTTCAGCTGTTTGATCGGGCGCACCGTGACACCGTCGGCGTGCAGGTCGAACATGAAGTAGGTCAGGCCGCGGTGCCGCTCGGCGACCGGGTCCGAACGGAATAGCCCGAAAGCCCTGTCACCGAACGGCGCCCGCGAACTCCATATCTTCTGACCGTTCAGCAGCCAGCCACCCTCGGTGCGAGTGGCCGTCGACCGCAGCGACGCCAGATCACTACCGGATTCAGGTTCCGACCAGGCTTGCGCCCAGATTTCCTCGCCGCTGGCCATCTTCGGCAACACCCGATCCAGCTGCTCCTGGGTGCCGTGTGCGAACAATGTCGGTGCCAGCATCGACGTGCCGTTGGCGCTGGCTCGCCCGGGCGCCCCCGCCCGGAAGTACTCCTCCTCGAAGACCACCCACTGCAACAGTGTCGCGTCGCGGCCGCCGTACTTTCGCGGCCAGGTGATCACCGACAGCCCAGCGTCGAAAAGCACCCTGTCCCATTGCCGGTGCTGTTCGAAGCCTTCGGCAGTGTCGTAGGACTTGGTAGGAAACGACGCCTTGTTGACCGCCAGGAACTCGCGCACCTCACGCTGAAACGCCAGCGTTTCGTCGTCGAAATCAAGGTCCATCTATGGCATCTCTCGCAGTAGGGGCTTGACCACCTTGCCGCCCGCGTTGCGCGGCAACTCATCGAGAAACCGCACCGAACGGGGGATCTTGAAGTTCGCCAGGTGCTCACGCGCGTAACCGATCACCGCCTGCTCGTCCAGACCGGATCCCGGCCGCGCCACCAAAAATGCGCGGCCGACTTCGCCGAGCCGATCGTCGGGCACACCGATCACCGCGGCATCGGCCACACCGTCCAACCGAAGCAGCACCTGCTCGACCTCGGCGGGGTAGACGTTGAACCCGCCGCAGATGTACATGTCCTTGA
>NZ_DASRBZ010000192.1:0-5143 GCF_035653355.1 Mycobacterium sp.
CTTCGGGTTCGGCAACTGGGGCGGCGAGGTCGTGGGCGACATCCGCTATCAGGCGCTCCACTTTGGCGAGCCGCACGAGACGGCGGGCATGTACTGGGCCACGGTGCGCGTGACGGTGCGTGACTGCGAAGCTCGTTCCGACGTCGGCTGTGGTTTCGCCACCGAGCCGACCGCCGAGGCACACGATACCGCCATCAAAGCGGCGGTGACCGATGGCCTCAAACGCGCGCTGCGCCAGCTCTATGTTAGGTGGAATACCAAGCACAACCGCTAGCAAAGACGTGGGATTGCAAGGAAGCTAAGAGCCGGTCGAGACCGATTGCTCCGGAGTGGTAGTCATGGGCATGCCCATGATTACCACTCCGCGCTGGGACCACTACCCACTGGTCGCTCAGGAACAGCGCGCTCGGTCCTGGCTCGTAAGTCAAGCCAACCTGGGTCGAGCCCCGAAGACCGTCGAGGCGTATGGCCGTGCTCTCCAGGATTTTCTGAGGTTCGCGGCTGACAACCAGGTCGACGCCTCAACCGCGGGACGGGAACACATCGCCTCTTACGTTCACCGTCTCCTGACCCGGCCTCGGGAACGCGGGGAGAACGTGCGAGTCCTCGACTCTGGCGGCGGGTTAGCGAACGCCACGCTGCAGCAGCGACTCACGGCCGTGCGCCTGTACTACGACTACCTCATCGAGGAAGGGCTCCGGGTAGACAATCCCGTCGGCCGTGGACGGTATACACCCGGGCGTGGCTTTGGTGGACCCCGGGACCGTGGCTTGGTGCCGCGCTACCAGAAGCTGCCGATCATTCCAAGCGACGAGCAGTGGCAACTGGTTCTTCACGCCGCTCATGCCGAGTCCGTCCGCAACCGGTTCATGTTCGCCCTGGCCTACGACGCGGCGCTCAGGCGGGAGGAACTGTGCTCACTCGACGTTAGTGACGTCGATCCCGCCTACCGCCTGGTACGCGTACGAGCCGAAACCAGCAAGAGCCGACGAGATCGCGTGGTCCCCTATTCGGAGCCTACCGGAGCACTGTTCGGAGCGTTCCTGAGCGATCGCCGGACCATGTGCACCGAGCGCGGACCCCTCTTTCGGTCTCACTCTGACCGGAACCGGGCAGCCCCAATCTCGCCATGGACCTGGTCCAAAGTCGTTCGCGGCATCGGCTTGCGTGCCGGCGTGGCGCAGTTTGCGACTCACACTCCGCGCCATCTGCGGCTCACCGATCTGGCGCGCGCCGGCTGGGACATCCACGCTATCGCCACATTCGCCGGCCATAGAACCGTTGAAAGCACCCTTCGCTACATCCACCTCAGCGGCCGGGAATTGGCGAGCAAGCTGGAGCTCAGCATGGACGCGCTCCACGCCGAGCGGCGCAGACAGCTCGAAAGCCTCCTCTGGTGAGCGTGCTGGCACCCGGGCTTCGTCGAGCCAGACGAACCGGCGCCACCGCTGAGGGTTGCCCCATCGACATCGGGGCATACGACCGGACGCCCGAGCTGTCGGCAGCCGAGCTCATCGCCCTCGCCGAACTGGTGCCTGCCATTCAGCGCTGTTTCAGATGGCCATCTGACCTCAACCCCATCCTTATGCGACTGTTCGAGCCGGTGCAAGCGGTCTTGAACCTGGTGGACGCCCGGGGCAAACCCCGGGCTGGCTCACTCCGAATCGTTGCCACCGCGACCCTTCAGCGGCGGCGCACGCTGTGGGCATGGACAAATGCGGAATGGGTGGAGACGCTTGGCGGCGGCCAACTCGGATTTCGAGAACGCCACCGCGTTCACGACCGTTGCCGACAGGACATGCTTGCCATTGCCTGCCTGCTTGTGGGATTCAATGACTGGCCGGCAGTAGGCCGCGTGGAGCGCGTCACACTGGCCTGCAACGCGTTCGGCCGCAAGCAGGTCACCGCGGCAATTGAGACGGTGACGGACGTGCTGCGAGGCTGGGGGTACCGTCCAACGAGTCTGAAAGACGTTCGGCAAGCACTCTGTACGGCGTTGCTCGCGAACCGCAGCCCAGTCTTGGCCGACTTGACACCTGAACTGCTCGAGCAGCTACGCGCGGGAACGCTCATTGGCCGAGCCGGGAGCGGCTATTTGCCCTTGTCGCTGGCGCTGACAGAGTTGGGCATTCACGAGGCTCCGCTCGCGCCGCCGTGGTATCGCGGCCATGAGCCACCGCCGACCTCAACCGACGCGGTCGCCGAGGAATGGCTCCACTGGTGCCGCCGCTGGTACACAACGTCGACGCTGCGGCTGGATACCCGTGACAACCATTACGTCTTGCTTCTCAAAGTGGGCCGCTGGCTCGCTGCCGAGCATCCTGACCAGGCAAGCCCCGACTCCTGGACGCGCGAACTCGCCGCTGAGTTCGTGGCGGTTGTCAGCCGCATGGTCGTTGGCCAGTGGTCCGTCCCCTATCGTCTGCAGGCCAAGCGCGTTGGGCAACCGCTCACTGCGTGCAGTAAATCCGGGCAGTTGTCGGCGGTACGGGTCTTCTTCCGCGATTGCCAGGACTGGGGCTGGCTACCACGTCGGTTCGATCCCAGGCGAGTGCTTGCCACCCCCCGCTCGCTGCTCTCACTGATGGGGCCAAACCCGCGGGTCGTGGCGGATGACGTCTGGGCCAAGCTCGTCTGGGCCGGCTTGAATCTGACCGCTGACGACCTCATTGGACCGGACGATGGTCAGCGGGGCTGGTACCCATTTGAGATGGTCCGCGCACTGGCTGTCGTCTGGCTATTCGCCGGATTGCGCAATGACGAGCTGCGCCGGCTGCGAGTTGGCTGCATTCGGTGGCAGGAACCTCGGCCGGACGCAGGCACCAGCCGGCCAATTTGTCTCCTTGATGTTCCAGCGAACAAGACAGGGCCGGCCTTTACCAAACCGGTAGACCGGCTCGTCGGAGAAGCGGTAACGTCCTGGGCAGCCGTACGGCACGAACAGCCACTGATGGTGGACCGAACGACAGGCGAGCTGATGTCCTGTCTGTTCGCGCATCGTGGCCAGCGGGTCGGGCAGCCGTACGTGAACAAGACCCTGATCCCGATCCTCTGCCACAAAGCCGGTATCCCTGAAGCCGACGCTCGCGGCACCATCACCAGCCACCGCGCCCGAGCAACCATTGCCACGCAGTTGTTCAATGCCAAACAGCCGCTCACGCTGTTCGAGCTGCAGGCCTGGCTCGGGCATCGCTCACCAAGTTCCACGCAGCACTACGCCAAGCTCTCGCCGACGAAGCTCGCCCGGGCCTACGCCGACGCCGACTACTTCGCCCGCAACGTGCGCACCATTGACGTCCTCATCGACCAGGATGCAATCAGCAGTGGGGCCGCGGCTACAGGCCAGCCGTGGCGCTTGTATGACCTCGGCCACGGCTACTGCTCATACCAGTTCTTCGAGCAATGCCCTCACCGAATGGCGTGCGCCAAGTGCAGCTTCTACATCGTGAAGGGTTCAGCGCGGGCGCAGCTCCTGGAGGGCAAGGACAACCTGCTCAAGATGCTGCAGGAGATCCCGTTGACCGATGGCGAGCGCGATGCCGTGGAAGAGGGTGTGACCGCGTTTGACCGGCTGCTCGAGAACCTTGTGGATGTTTCTACACCCGGTGGACCGACGCCCCGGCAGCTGACATCTGAACGAATTGGAGGAAGCGACCCATGAGATGACCCACGCCCATTCATTTGATTAATCGCCGAGCCACAGGGCTCGGCGATTTGCATTTCGAAAGGAGAAATGAATGACAGCCTATGAACCAAGCACACGCCAGGTGCGATGCCGCCTCTCCAGGCAGTGCCGCCCATCTCTGGGCTGAACGCCATGACCAGTCACTCTGACGACCTGAACGAACTGGCGGCCGCTCTGGCCAAGACACAATCGCAGCTCCACAGCGTTACGGCCAACGAGGTGGGCCAGCTCGAATCCGCAACGGGCGAGCGCTCCTACCGCTACGCGACGTTGTCGAGCATCTGGGACGTCGTTCGCAAGCCTCTCACGGACAACGGACTGGCGGTCCTCCAAACCTGCGAACCGGGAAGCCGAGGTGAGCTACGGCTCACGACCACCCTGCTTCACCAGTCAGGACAGTGGGTATCCGGCACCGAGCTCATGCCCCTTCCAGTCCTGACGCCTCAAGGGTATGGTTCGGCCCTCACCTATGCCCGGCGTTACGGCCTCGCCGCACTGCTGGGTGTGTGCGTCGATGATGACGATGACGACGGAACGTCTGCGAGCCGGACAGTCCCTGCCAGGGTTCCGGACAAGCCGAATGCGCGCCCGCCTCTTCAGGTCGTCGCATCCACTCCTCGGCGAGCTGCCGCCGCCACCGGTCGCAAACGCCGAGTTGATGAGCAGGCGGAAGCTTCGGCTGAGGCCTGGCGCAGACTGCCCTACAACCAAGCGAAGGAGAGCGACCTCAAGCTGTTCGCGCAGGCCTATGCCCGGGCAAGAGGTCTGGACACGGTCACGTCGGATGACATCCGTCGCGACTTTGGCATTGTCGGGAAGCTGGTCGATTACTTCGGGTCAAGGCCTCTCGACGAAATACTCGCCGATGCGGGCCGCCACGCTGACGGCCGCAACCCAGCGGACAGTTCAGATTCTGTCAGCCTCGGTCCGAGGGCGGTCCCCTCGCGAATCCGCTGAGCCTAGGTTCTGCTGGGCGATTCGCACGCGAGCCCTGGAGCGCTCGATGCTGTCCAGCGCCCGCATACGGAGCTCGTAAGCCCGTTCGGCGATGCCGGCCGACAGTTCCATGAAGATCTCGGCCTGCTCGCGAATCGCGACCATGCGTTCCTCAAGGGTCGGCACGGGGTCGTTACCCCTCGACGGCGTCCTCATTCCCATGGGACAGCCTAGCCGCAATGAGCTCGCAAGCGCAACCTTGACATGAACTTGCATTCCACATAATAGGCCCGCAGTTCGGGAATTCGCTGTATGACCGCGCCAGCCCAACACGGCTGAGCTCGGCCCGTGAGCTATCCGACCTGCGCTCGGCCGTCCTGGCGCTCGGTGCCGCGCTTGGCCTGGACGAAGCCAATACCCGCAAGCACGCGGCGGCCAAGGTGGGCAAACAGTTCAACAGCCTCACCCCCGCCGAGCTGGCAGGCCTGGTGAGAGCGATGGCCGAGGCGGTCACCAAGCGGC
>NZ_DASRBZ010000193.1:0-4289 GCF_035653355.1 Mycobacterium sp.
AGCTCGACCAACTCCTTGATGAGCGCCTAGGGCACTTGACGGTGGAGCCCGGAACCGAGCCGGGCAAGGGTGCGAGACGGCGGTGGTCGCCGGGTTCGAAGCACGACAAGGCCCGAGACTTTGCGGCCTCGCCGCGTCGGAGCGTCCTGGGCCGCTTCGCCCCCCTCATGGTGTTGCCGCTATCCCTTATCGGCGTGGCCGCGGTGTTGATGCTGATGTTCGCCGTCCACAATCAGCGGCCGGCGGCGCAGCCGACAGTAGTGCCGCCGTCGCCTGAGCCGACAGTGATCCCGCCGTCGGCTGCGCCATCAAAGCCGGCTGCACCGACAGTCCCCGCTCCGCCACCGCTTGACATCGTCGACAGGGCGTTCGTCGACGCGTTGAAACACGAAGGCGTGCCAATTCCCAGCCAGGAATATGTGGCGAATCAGGGGCATGCAGTGTGCGACTTCCTAGCGCACCAACCCAACCTCGCAGATGCAGTCAACTTTGTGCAGCGGTCGTCGATATGGGACGCCGATCAAAGCGCCGACTTCGCCGCTGGTGCCGTCGTTTCGTACTGCCCTCAGTACGAACCGACGAGCTCGGACGAAATGCCGCCGGCATTCCAAAACGCGCTTACTGTTCTGCAAGCCATCCAAGGTGACTTGCAAGCCATCCGTGGTGATTTGCAAGACATCTCAGGCCCGCACTAATCCGGTCACCGCCACGGTACTAGTACACAAATTCAGAACACGATGTAGTCGACAGGACTTGGCGGATCTTCTATCGACGCGGTCAGTGTCGGCGCATCCGTTGGGCTGCAGCGCATATCTCCCTCAGCCGCACCAGTCGCGTACATCGGGCGGATACTGATCGAGCGGTCCAGTACAGCGCTGCCCTGGCGGGTAGTTGACACGCGCATTCATCAGATCACAGGGAATGTAGACCTGCTTGCCCTCGGGAGTGTTGCTCAAACACTGCGATGGCGGCTGGGCATGGGCGTGGGCGGGGGTAATGAGTGCCACCGCTAAAGCGCCGAGCACCCAGATGACACAGCGACGGATCATGGGAGACTCCTTTTCGAGTGGGGTGTCTGGGTGGTTACTCATAGGACTCCGTCAAAGCGCGGCCGGTCAGGTGTAACGACCGCGAAGGAATGGCCAATTATTGACCGGCCTAATGGAGCGGATATGGCGATTTGCCGAATTTCGCGCCGCCGGCACTTGTGGACTCGGCGCCGATGGTGCTCGTTCCACGCGGTGCTTTCGGTGCCCTCGGTGGGATTCGAACCCACACTGTCTGGGTTTTGAGTCCAGTTCCTCTGCCAGTTGGGATACGAGGGCTTACCCGTATACGGCCTCCCACCATAGAGGATCGGTGCTGGGGCGCGGCGTCACAACCCCGAGGTCGCTGGTGACTACGGTTCGGGACACAATGTCGTCATGACCGGCTCTACGACCGAAGTCGATGCTGTCAGCCCCCGCCGCGTTCTGATCGCCGAGGACGAGGCGCTCATCCGCATGGACTTAGCCGAGATGCTGCGCGAGGAGGGTTACGAAATCGTCGGTGAGGCCGGCGACGGCCAGGAAGCGGTCGAGCTGGCTGAGCAGCTGAAGCCCGATCTGGTGATCATGGACGTGAAGATGCCGCGCCGCGACGGCATCGACGCCGCATCGGAGATCGCCAGCAAACGGATCGCACCGATCGTCGTGCTGACTGCGTTCAGCCAGCGTGACCTCGTCGAGCGAGCCCGCGACGCCGGCGCGATGGCATACCTGGTGAAACCGTTTTCGGTGACCGACCTCATTCCGGCCATCGAACTGGCCGTCAGCCGGTTCAGCGAGATCACCTCATTAGAGCGCGAAGTCGCGACGCTGTCCGACCGGCTGGAGACCCGCAAGCTCGTCGAACGGGCCAAAGGTCTGCTGCAGACCAAACAGGGCATGACGGAGCCCGAGGCTTTCAAATGGATCCAGCGTGCCGCCATGGACCGACGCACCACCATGAAGCGCGTCGCTGAAGTGGTACTGGAAACCCTCGATACTCCGAAAGACGCGCAGTCGTCGGGGTAGCCACCGGCGCCGGCATGTTGCGAGCGGGCGCAGTTGCACACCTGAAGCGGCGTGTCGGTGTACAAACACGCCCGCTCGTGGCGGATGCAGTTAGCGAGCCACGATCACCGACGAGCCGTGGCCGAACAGGCCTTGGTTGGCGGTGATTCCCACGGTGGCGCCTTCGACCTGCCGACCGGTGGCCTGGCCCCGCAGCTGCCAGGCCAGCTCGCAGACCTGCGCGATCGCCTGCGCCGGGATGGCCTCGCCGAAGCAGGCCAGCCCGCCCGACGGGTTAACCGGGACCTTGCCGCCGATCGTCGTCGCGCCGCTCCGCAGCAGCGCCTCGGCTTCGCCCTTCGGGCATAACCCAAGGTGCTCGTACCAGTCCAGCTCCAGCGCGGTGGACAAGTCGTAGACCTCGGCCAGGCTGAGATCTTCGGGCCCGATACCGGCCTCGGCGTATGCGGCATCGAGGATCTGGTCCTTGAACACCCGCTCCGGGGCCGGAACCACCGCAGTGGAATCCGTTGCGATATCCGGCAATTCGGGCAGGTGCTGCGGGTAGCGCGGGGTCACCGTGCTGATCGCGCGCACCGACGGCACACCGTCAAGCGAACCGAGATGCTCGCGGGCGAACTCGGCGCTGGCCACCACCAGCGCTGCTGCCCCGTCGGAGGTGGCGCAGATGTCCAGCAGCCGAAGCGGGTCGGCCACCACCGGACTGGCCAGCACGTCGCCCAGAGCTACCTCTTTGCGGTAACGGGCGTTGGGGTTCTGCAATCCATGGCGCGCGTTCTTAACCTTGACCTGCGCGAAGTCCTCGACAGTGGCGCCGTAGAGGTCCATTCGCCGGCGGGCCAGCAGCGCGAAGTACACCGGGTTGGTCGCACCGATCAGGTGGAACCGCTGCCAGTCCGGGTCGTTTTTACGCTCGCCGCCGACGGGCGCGAAGAAGCCTTTCGGGGTGGTGTCCGCGCCGATCACCAGCGCTACGTCACAGAAACCGGCCAGGATCTGGGCCCGCGCGCTTTGCAGCGCCTGCGATCCGCTGGCGCACGCCGCGTAGCTCGAGCTGACCGGGACGCCATTCCAGCCCAGCTTCTGCGCGAACGTCGCACCGGCGACGAACCCCGGATAGCCGTTGCGGATGGTGTCCGCGCCGGCGACCAGCTGGATCTGCCGCCAGTCCAAGCCGGCTTCGCCCAGCGCGGCGCGCGCGGCCACGATCCCGTATTCGGTGAAGTCGTTGCCCCACTTTCCCCACGGGTGCATGCCGGCGCCGAGGATGTAGACGGGTTCTGTGTTCATCAGCGCCGCTCCTCCTCGTCGCTTCGCTCTGCATCGTCGCCGGCGCGACTCATGAAGCGATCCTCCAGCCGTAGACGATGCGCTCCACACCCTCGTCATCGGTGAACAGCGGCATGGTGGTCAGCTCCATCTCCATGCCGATCTTCAGGTCGGCGGCCAGCGTGCCGTCGACTACCTTGCCCAGCACGATCAAACCTTCGTCGGCCAACTGCACCGCGGCGACGGCGAACGGTTCGAACGGGTCGGTGGCCGGATACGGCGGGGGCGGCGCGTAGCGGTTTTCGGTGTAGCTCCACAGCGTTCCGCGCCGCGACAGCGCCACCGACTCCAGCTGGTCGCCGTCGCAGGCGGGGTTCGGGCAGTTGTTGGCGCGCGGCGGGAACACATAGGTGCCGCACCGTCGGCACTTACTCCCGATCAAATGGGGCGCGCCGGCCTCGTCGGTGGCGAACCATCCCTCGATCGCCGGCTCTTGGCGGGTAGCTGCTGGCACGCGGCCAGCGTACCGACAACCGGGGCAAAACTGAAACGTGTTCCAGTTTGACGCTGTTGTCCGACCGGGTGCATAGAGTAGGGCCGTGAGCCCAGCCAAAGCCGCGGCCACCGCAACTGCGGGATCGTCGACCACCGACGGCGACAAGCCGACTCTGCTGCTGTTGGACGGTAATTCACTGGCGTTTCGGGCGTTCTATGCACTGCCCGCGGAGAATTTCAAGACCGCCGGTGGACTGACCACCAACGCGGTCTACGGGTTCACCGCGATGCTGATCAACCTGCTGCGCGACGAACAACCGACGCACGTCGCTGCGGCATTCGACGTGTCCCGGCAGACATTTCGCTCCGACCGCTACCCGGAGTACAAGGCCAACCGGACCTCAACCCCCGACGAGTTCCACGGCCAGATCGACGTCACCAAGGAAGTCCTTGCGGCACTGGGCATTACGG
>NZ_DASRBZ010000194.1:0-21318 GCF_035653355.1 Mycobacterium sp.
CCGCGGGGTCCGTTCGGCGCCGTATTTCGACGCGGCACTGCGAGAGGCGTTAGGTCCGGATTACCAAGCAGTTCAGGCGAGTACGGCCATGCGCATCGCTCGCCCGACGGGTGTGTTGCGCACCGGCTTGGCACGCCGCACCTATGTGGAAAAAACCGGCACCGTGCGCTACGGTCCCCACGGCCGCCCGAACACGCTCGACGTCTGGCGCCGTCGTGACCTGCCGCGTGACGGACGCGCACCGGTGCTGGTGCACATCCCGGGCGGGGCGTGGGTGTTGGGCTGGCGACGCGGACAGGGCTACCCGCTGCTGGGATACCTGGCCGCAAGCGGCTGGATATGCGTGTCCATCGACTACCGGGTCAGCCCGGCGCACACCTGGCCGGATCACATCGTCGACGTTAAGCGGGCGTTGGCCTGGGTCAAGCAGAACATCGCCGACGCCGGCGGCGATCCGAACTTCGTGGTGCTGACCGGCGAGTCGGCGGGCGGACACTTGGCGGCCCTGGCAGCGCTGACGCCCAACGATCCGCGGTTCCAGTGCGGGTTCGACGACGTCGACACCTCGGTGGTGGCCGCGGTGCCCGTGTATGGACGCTATGACTGGTTCTCCACCGAAGGCGCCGGACGAGCGGAGTTCATCGCGTTTTTGGAGCGCTTTGTCGTCAAGCGCCGGCGAGCCGACGATCCGCAGGTATTTCTCGACGCGTCCCCGATCAACCGGTTGTCTTCGGATGCGCCACCGTTTTTCGTGCTGCACGGCCGCGACGACTCGCTGATTCCGGTATCCGAGGCGCGCGATTTCGTCAGCGCGCTGCGTGAGGTGTCGACGTCGCCCGTCGCCTATGCGGAATTGCCAGGCGCCCAACATGCTTTCGACATTTTCGGGTCGCCTCGCGCGCGGCACAGCGCTACCGCGATTGGGCGGTTTCTGTCGTGGGTGTACGCGACGTCGCAGCGCCGCTAGGCAGGTCGGTGCCGGACTGAGCTGTGTCCTATGCCTGCGCCATCGCCGTTTCGACGACCGTCAGCTTTTCGGAAAGCCCAGCAGCCCTTCGTATTTCAACGAAGGTATCGATCATCGCGTCGGTCACCTCGTGCGGGTCTTTGACGGTGGCGCCATCGGTCAGCACCGAGATGTTGAGTTGATCGACATAACTCCACACGGTGATGTTCAGCCCGCTGCCGGCGGTCAGCGGTCCCACCGAATAGATTTCGGTGACCAGCGCACCGCCGACCCGGCCGCGCTCGCGCGGACCGGGCACGTTGGAGATGTTCAGGTTCAGGATCTTGTTCTGCCCGTCGCGGCCGGCCAACCACCGGAACAAAGCCTCGGTCGGTGCCGGCGGGAAGTACGCCGCCCACCTGCTGACCAGCTCCGGTCCCATCAGCTGATGGCTCTCCTTGGCCGACACTGCATTTTCGTGGCAAAGCCGGGTCCGCTCCAGCGGGTCATCGACGTCGACGGGCAGCGCCACCAGCATTCCGGTGAAGTAGTTGCCGGAAATCCGCTCAGGGGAGAAGTCGAAGCTCACCGGCACCGACGCCAGCAGCGGATGATCCGCATTGCCGTCATAGCGCAGCAGCAGGGTGCGCAACGCCCCGGCCGACATGGCCAGCACCATGTCGTTGATCGTGGCTCCGAGCGACTTGCCGGTCTCCTTGACATCAGCCAATGCCAATGTGGCGCTGGCAAATCTGCGCTCGGGGGTGAGCATGTGGTTGATGAACGTCGGTGGCGGCGTGAACGGCCGGGTCAGCTCAGGTGACAGCTTGCGCGAGCTGCGACGCACCCGGGCTAACCCCTGCGCGGTGTAGCCCACGGTGCGCGGAATCCGGCCGACATGACGCAGATGATCGCCTAACGCCGAGCGCAGCAACTGTCCCTTGGTCGGTGCAGGGTCGGCCGCATACGAGCCGCGGGTGGGCTCGAAGGTGGGTTGTAGGTCCATTCCGCGGGCCAAGAGGTTGGCCGATGCGACGCCGTCGGCGAGCGCGTGGTGGATCTTGCCCACCACCGCTATCCGGTTGTTCGCCAGGCCCTCGACGAAGTACATCTCCCACAGCGGGCGGCTGCGGTCCAGCGGGGTGCTGGCGATCTCTCCGATGGCCTCGTCGAGTTCGCGACGCCCTCCCGGAGGTGGTAGCCGCCACGGGCGGATGTGGTAGGTGAGGTCGACGTCGCAGTTCTCCCGCCACATCGGGTGATGCAACTTGTACGGGATCTCCACCAGCTCATAACAGAACGGCTCGAGCTTGTAGAGCCGACTATGGATGACCCGCCGGAATTCGTCGATACCGAAGTCACGCCGGTCCGGGTCCAGCTCGATCACCCCGACCTTGATCGTGTGCATGTGCACGTTCGGGGTCTCGCTGTACAGCAGTACCGCGTCCCACCCGCTCAGCCGTTTCACGGTCGCGCCTTCCTCATGCACGGACCTTACATTTGGGCGGCGCTCAAATAACCTGTTTAGCCCCGATCGGCGGCCGGTTGCGGTGGACCTGGTTGAGGAACAGTCCCACGGCGGTGGCCATCGCGCCGGTGCGGGCACCGTCGATCAAATCGAAGCCATGTCCGGCGCCGGGCAGCTCCATGTAGCTCACCGGCGAATGCGAGACCGAGCGCAGCCGCTCGACGAAGCTGCGCGCCTGTTCGACGGGGATCACCGTGTCCTTACTGCCGTGAATCACCAAGAATGGCGGCGCTTTCGGGTGCACCCGCGCAATCGGCGAAGCCTTCCGGAACACCTCGGGGTGACGTGCGATCCGTTGCTTGACAATTACCCGCTCCAAGAAATCCACGAAGCGGACCCGCTCCGCTGTCGAGCGGTCTTCCCAGTCGTAGCGGCCGTAGATTCCGACGACGGCGTCGACCGCGGTGTCGGAGCCTTCGGGAAGCTCCGCCCGTAACTCGGGGTCGTTGCCGGTCAGTCCGGCCAGCGCGGCGAGATGTCCGCCGGCAGAACAGCCTGCCAGCGCAACGAAATTGCGGTCGCCGCCGAATTTGTCGACGTTCGCCCGCGCCCACGCGATCGCGGTTTTGACGTCGACGATGTGCGCCGGCCAGCGGTGGTGCGGCGAGACTCGGTAGCCGATCGACAGGCACACCCAGCCTTGTTCGGCGAGGTGTGACATCAGCGAATAGCCCTGCAGGGTGCGGCTGCCCTGTATCCACGCGCCGCCGGGCACGAAGATCAGCACGGGCGCGGGCTGAGCCGGCAGATCCTTGCGGCGCCACACGTCGAGCAGCTGGGCGGGGTGGTCGCCGTACCGCACGGAGCCGCGGTACAGGTGGCGGCGATGTTCCAGCGCCCGCCAGATCGGCGGGGTCCGGTGCGGCGCCGGCCAGTCGATTGCCAGGTCGTCGCTGGGGATGATGCCGCGCAGCGCGGCTTCGGAGACCGCTTGAGTTTTGTCGCGGTCGCGGCGACGGATCTCGGTGATACCGGGCGTCAGCCACGCCTTGGCTGTGGTTGAGGCGAATTCCGGCAAGATCCGGCAGCCCCAGACACCCATTGCGGTCACGCCGCCCAGCGGCTCCAGATGCTTGCCCACCACCGGCAGCGAAGCTGACGCAACGCTCAATTCCAGCATGTAGTCGGCGGGACGCGCCCGCAGCAACCACCTGAGGCGGCTGGCCATCGTAGGGCCGGGATAGCGGGTCGCCGGTCGCACCGTCATGCCCGGACTGTACCCCGCTACGGCCGCGACAAACGGTGAACATACCAGTTGACCGATTAGTACATCGTTTGCGCAGGTCAGAGACCCGGCGACAGGCCCGGGACACGGCGTATCAACCGGTTCAAGCATCGCGAAATCCGTCAAGATCGTGGTGGTGACCCAGGTCGACCCTTCCCGAACCAGCGGCTGCGATTTGCCCGGCGTGCGCTGAATAGGAACCGTCGCTGGCGTCGACGACGAGTGGCTGGAACATAAGCCAACCCGCACGCCGCCGTTGCCGACGGCCGGATCAACGAAGAACCCGCTGGGCGCGCCCGCACGCGGAGTATCCGAAACAGCAAGGGGCACTGAGTAATTGGGTAAACTGCCTTGCTCCAGCTCGGCCTAACTGTATCAGGTTGCTAGCCAACGATTCTCGGCACAACACTTGTACGGATTCGTCAGGTCCTGCTATTGGGGTCATGATTGTTTCCGGGTTGTTTCCGCTGAGTAACGGCCTTGGCGTGCCTAGGTGTCCGCGAGTCCGACAGTGAGTTTGGTGTCGGTTTACGAAGCGGAAAGGTTCGGTTGTGCTTAACATTGCTGAGTGCGACGCGAGCCGCCGCGAACCATGGGTGTCGAAGAGGAGTTTCACCTCGTCGATCTGAAGACGAGGCGTCTGACCGCCCGCGCGCCTGAGTTGCTGGACGAACTGTCCGACGACTTCGTCGCGGAGTTGCAGTGCTGCGTCGTCGAGGTCAGTAGCGGGGTTTTTGACACCCTGGATGGGCTGCGCGACGACCTGGTGCGCCATCGGCGCGTGCTGGTCGACACGGCAACCGAACTCGGCATCGGGATAGTGGCGGCCGGCACGATGCCGCTGTCGGTGCCGGCCGAAATGCAAGTCACCCAGACCGAGAGGTACCGGCAGATGCTGGCCGACTACCAGCTGCTGGCGCGCGAACAGCTGATCTGCGGCACCCAGGTCCATGTCGGCGTCGAGGACCGCGACGTCGCCGTCAAGGTAGCCAACCGGATCGCCCCGCACCTGCCGACGCTGCTGGCCCTTTCGGTCAGCTCGCCGTTTTGGGCCGACGGCGCCGACACCGGCTACTCCAGCGTGCGCACCCTGGTCTGGCAGCGTTGGCCCACCACCGGCCCGGCGCCACCGGTACATTCCGCTGCCGAATACGACAAGCTGGTGTCCGACCTGATCGCCAGCGGAGTGATCAGCGACCCCGGCATGGTCTACTTCGATGTCCGCCCGTCGAATTCGGCGCCGACATTGGAACTTCGGGTATGCGATAGCTGCCCATTGGTCGACACAATCGTGTTGATAGCCGGGCTGTTTCGCGCCCTGGTGCAGCGCGAGGTCGAGGGGTTGCGGGCCGGTGCCCAGCCGATGGTGATCGCACCGACGCTGGGCCGGGCCGCGCTGTGGCGTGCGGCGCGCTCCGGCCTGGAAGGTGTGCTGGTCGACGTCAGCCAGCCGCGTGCCCGCGCCGCCGCTGACGTGGTGCGCGATTTGGTCTGCTCGTTGCGTCCACAACTCGAGGCGACCGGCGACTGGGAGATCCTCGACGAGCTTTCGCGACAGGCTCTCGCTGCCGGTACGTCCTCGGCACGCCAGCGCCGCGCGCTGCGCCGCCGCGGCCGGCTCACCGACGTTGTCGACCAGCTGATCGCCGAGACCGCCGAAGGCTGGCGGAGCGCCGGAGTGGCGCTCGGGGACGATCACAGCCTGCTCTTCGGTTACCAGCCCACCGCTCGGTCGGCCCAGGGCCTTGCCGCCGACGTGTTCGCCAGCTACGACGAAGCGGTGGGCGGCGGTCGTCCGCGGCGACCCTACGTCAAAGTGCTCGAGACGATGGCGAGTCTCGGCGCGGCCGCGCTGCGGTCCAGGGAGGGCGCTATCGAGCAAGAACAGCGCGCAGAAGACATCACGTTCCGCGTCACCGGTCAAAGCCGCGCCCAAGTGTTCCCGCTTGACCTGGTGCCTCGCGTCGTTGCCGCCGACGAATGGGACCGGTTGGCCACCGGACTCGGGCAACGCGCCCGCGCGTTGGACGCATTCCTGCGCGACATCTATTCCGGTCAGCAGATTCTCGCCGATGGGATCATCGGCATGGAGACCCTGGACCGGGCGCCGGGGTTCCGTTCGACCGGCCGACTGGCCGGTGACACGGTGCACGCGCACATCAGCGGAACCGATCTGGCCTGTGACGGCGAGGGCCACTGGCTGGTGCTGGAAGACAACCTGCGGGTGCCGTCGGGGGTGGCCTATGCGATCGCCAACCGCCGGTTGTTGCGCAAGTACCTGCCGGAATTGCGACCCCCGGAGGAGATCGCCGACCTCGACCGCGTCCCTCAGATGTTGCTCGAAACACTGGCCGCGGCTGCACCACCCCACACAACCGGTGAGCCGGCCGTCGCGCTGCTGTCGGCCGGCTGGAAGGATTCCGCCTGGTTCGAGCACAGGTTCCTGGCGGACGAGATGGGTGTGCCGTTGGTGCAGCCGTCCGACCTGTCGGTGCGAGATCGCCGGCTGGTGCGTCACATCGGTACCGGCACCCGACCCATCGACGTCATCTATGCCCGGATGGACGAAGACATGCTGTTGTCGTCGACCGGTTACGACGGCGGGCCGTTGCGGACTGGATTGCTCAACGCGGTGATCGGCGGCAATCTGACCATCGTGAACGCACTCGGCAACGGGGTTGCCGACGACAAGGCGATCTACGCGTATGTGCCCGCGATGATCGAGTACTACCTCGGCGAGAAGCCGCTGCTGCCGCAAGTGCGCACGTGGATCTGCGCCGAACGTGACCAGCGCGACTATGTGCTGGCCCATCTCTCCGAGTTGGTGGTCAAGCCGATCGACGGCCTCGGGGGCAGCGGCGTGCTGATCGGTCCGGACGCCAGCGACGCGGCGCTCGACGCGCGCCGTCGCGAAATGACGCTGCAGCCCGAGCGTTTCATCGCCCAGGAGGTGATCGCGCTGTCGACGCACCCGACGTTCGACGGGGAAGGCATGTACCCGCATCACGTCGACCTGCGCGCGTTCGTACACTTGCGCGGACGCCCTGGTGGCGCGGTATCGGCCCACGTGGCGCCCGCCGCGCTGACACGGGTGGCGAGCAGGGGTTCGCGGATCGTCAACTCGTCAGCCGGCGGCGGCAGTAAGGACACCTGGATTTTGACTCAACCGGCAACCGGCGCGTCGGAACACCGCGACCGCCAGACGATACCGGCCTGAGGCAGCGGCCACGATGTGCGGTATCGGCGGCGAGATCCGGTTCGACGGGCGATCCGCGGATGCGGCTGCGGTGGCCCGGATGGCCGACGCGATGCGGTCACGCGGCCCGGACTCCGACGGTCTGGTGGCATACGGGCCGGTCGCGCTCGGACACCGCCGGCTGTCGATCATCGACCTGTCCACACGCGGCGCCCAGCCGATGGTGGACAGCGCCCTGGGGCTGACACTGGTCTTCAACGGCTGCATCTACAACTACCAGGACCTCCGACGGGAGCTGGAAAAGTTTGGCTACCAATTCTTTTCGACGGCCGACAGCGAGGTTGTGATCAAGGCGTTCCACCGCTGGGGAACCCGCTGCGTGGAACGCTTCAAAGGGATGTTCGCGTTCGCGATCGCCGACCGCGACTCCGGCGTGGTGACGCTGGCGCGTGACCGGCTGGGCATCAAGCCGCTGTACCTCGCCCGAACCCCGGGCCGCTTGCGGTTCGCCTCCGCGGTGCGCGCGCTGCTGGCCGCCGGCGACGTGGACACCGAGCTGGACCGCCATGCGCTGCACCACTACATGACCTTCCACTCGGTGGTGCCCGCGCCCCGCACGATCTACCGGGGAGTGCGAAAACTGCCGCCGGCCACCGTACGGGTGATCCAGCCCGACGGCACCCACACCGACACCGTCTACTGGAACCCCGCCTTCGAGCGCGATCCCGACCGCGCGTCCTGGTCCGACCGTGACTGGCAGGACGCGCTGATGGACGCGCTGCGCACGGCCGTACACAGACGGATGGTCGCCGACGTGCCGGTCGGGGTGTTGCTTTCCGGCGGCATCGACTCCTCGATCGTGGTGGCGCTGCTGGCCGAGCAGGGCCAGCACGGACTGGCCACGTTCTCTATCGGGTTCGATTCCGCAGGTGGAGAATCCGGCGACGAGTACGCCTACTCGGATCTTATCGCCAAGACCTTCGACACCAACCACCACAAGATCCATATCGACAGCTCGCGGCTGCTACCCGCGGTGCCGAAAACCATTGCCGCCATGAGCGAACCGATGGTCAGCCACGACTGCGTGGCGTTCTATCTGCTGTCCGAGGAAGTGAGTAAATCGGTCAAGGTGGTGCAGTCCGGACAGGGCGCCGACGAGATTTTGGGCGGATACAACTGGTATCCGCCGCTGGCCAACGTCGCGCGTGAGCAGACCACCGAGGCCTACGCCAAGGTGTTTTTCGACCGCAGCCACGCCGACGTGCTCAAAATCTTTGCACCCGAGTATGGAATCGACGTCGATGTCAGCCGGGAGTTCGCGGCCGCGCACCAGTCTGCGCCCGGCGCCGAAACCGCCGTGGACGCCGCGTTGCGGCTCGATACCCAGGTCATGCTGGTCGAAGACCCTGTCAAGCGCGTCGACACGATGACGATGGCGTGGGGGCTGGAGGCCCGGGTGCCGTTTTTGGACCACGACTTCGTCGAGCTGGCCGCCGCCTGTCCTCCGGAATTGAAGTTGGCGTGCGACGGCAAGGGTGTGCTCAAGGACGCGTCGCGGGCCCTGCTGCCGTCGCAGGTGATCGACCGGACCAAAGGCTATTTCCCGGTGCCGGGCATTCGGCATTTGAATGGGCCGGTGCTGGACATGGTTCGAGATGCATTGAGCGACAAGGCTGCCCGTGCGCGGGGGCTGTACCGCGCCGAAACGGTGAATGCGCTGCTGGCCGAACCCAACAAGACGCGGACCACGCTGGATGCTAATGCGCTCTGGCAGCTGGCCGTCTTGGAGATGTGGCTACAGAGCATGGCGGGCTGACGTGGTGACACGGCACGTACGCGCGAACTACGGCGCGTCACTGTCCCCTGACGCAAGGGTCTTTGCACACATCGTCGACGACGTCGGCTATCCACGAGCGGTACAGCGCTTTTTGCGCGGCTGGCGAGCCAGCTCTTCACGTGATGTTGTGCTGCCCGTCGACGGTCCGGTCACTCGATTGATCCACTCCCCCGACGACCGCTGGCTGGCCTGCGAGGTGGCGCCGGGTGGCGGCACCTGCACCCAGATCTGGATGGTCACCACCGATCCCGATGATCCGTCGGCATGGCGAATCGACCGGGAGGAGACTGGTACCGCCGAGTTGGTCGGTTGGGACGGCACCCGGGTAGCGGCGATCCTGACCGAAGAAAACGGTATCGGCTCGTCCTGCCTGATCGACCCGTCTGACGGCAATTGCATTGTGCTTGATAAACGTTCGGGTGGCCACCTGGTCGACGCATGGGCCGGCGCGTCGCTGGTGCGGGTCGGCCCCCGCGGCTACCACGAGCTGATCTTGCTGCACGGGCTGACTGAAACAGCGCTGCTGCCATCGGATCCCGGCTCTAACACCGAGGCCGGCATCATCCTCGACGACCATCATCCACGCCGGATACGTTGTGGCCCGACGGGTGAGCAGACGAGGCGCTTTTACCCACACAAGTTCTACGACATCAACAGTCCGCAGGGTTATGTGCGTTGTCTGGTCCGCAGCGACAACGGCTGCGACCGTGCCCGCCTCTTGGAGGTCACCGCCACCGAGGACGGCGTCGTCTATCACGTGGTGGCCGAACGCGCTGACTGCGAGCTTGACGAGTTTATCGTCAGCGACGACCTCAGCACAGTTGCGCTGTTGTGGAACCTCCACGGTGTCAGTGAACTACAGATGATGTCGTTCCTCGACTACACGCTGCAGGAACCGATTCCGCTGCCCGGACCGGTGGCAAGCGAACTGTCCATCAGCGCCACGGGCTCGATGGTGGCGCTCACCGTCGAGGGCCCGTCGATGCCGCGGACAGTGGAACTGGTGGATCCGCGATCTCGCGAATGGATGCGCATCGAGCGCGAACCCAGCCGCGGACCGGTAGTGGCCGGCCACAGCACTGGGCCCACGCTGGAGACGATCACCGCGCGCGACGGTCTGACGTTTACCGGCTGGCTGTACCGGCCGCCGGCCGGGGTGGCGCACGCCGGGGCGCTGGTGTATCTACATGGCGGCCCGGAGGGACAGGCTAGGCCTGGCTATGACGAGTTCTTCCCGGATCTGCTCAATGCGGGCGTCACGGTGTTTACTCCAAATGTCCGGGGCTCTGGGGGGTCCGGGAGGTCGTTTCTACACGCCGACGACAAGGAGAAACGCTTCGCCGCGATCGATGACGTTGCGGACTGTGTTCAGTTTTTGATCGAGGGGGGCTTCGCCGAGGAGAACCGGATCGCATGTGCTGGCCGGTCCTACGGCGGTTTTCTGACGCTGGCTGCGCTCACGTTTCATCCAGAGCTTTTCGCCGCCGGGATCAGCATCTGCGGGATGAGCGACCTATCCACGTTCTACCGCAATACCGAACCGTGGATCGCCGAAGCTGCATTTTCGGAATACGGCCACCCGGTCCACGACCGCGCGTTGTTCGAACAACTGTCACCGCTGCGCCGCGTCGACGCGTTGACAGCACCGCTTCTGGTCGTGCACGGCGCCAACGACACCAACGTGCCGCCGAGCGAGTCCGAGCAGATCGTCGAGGCGCTGCGTGAACGGGGCCGAGACGTACGCTTCTTGCTTTTTGACGACGACGGACATGACATCGCCAAACGGGAAAACCGCGAGACACTGGCCACCGTCATGGGCGAGTGGCTCGCGGCTGCATTCGCGACGGCCGGGACAACCCCTGGTGCGGCAAATGCCGGCATTGAGCGGATAGGGGCAACCGATGCTCAGTCATGATCTGCGGCAACGCCGGCTGGACGTCATCCGCGAGCACATGGACACCGAAGTGACCCAGGACTTCGACCGCACGCTCCGCACGTTCAACGGGCATCCGCGTTACGAGATCATCGCGACTGGCCAGGTTTTCGATGGCGACGATGAGGTGATGGGTTACTACCGCACCACCCGGGCGGCGTTTCCCGATCAGCGCCACGACAACGTGCGCTACCACGTCGCCGATGGCGCGGTGATTGTCGAGTTCGACCTGCTGGGCACCAATCTCGGTGAATTCTACGGCTTTCCACCGACCGGCAAGGCATTTCGGGTACCAGTTATCGCGGTGTTTTTCTTCGACGGTGACCGCATTGTCAACGAGCGAATCTATTTCGATTCGGCGAGTCTGGTGACCCAAATCGGCCGTCCCGAGTTGCTGGGCCAAGCGCCAGTCTGATTCATGGACTGATTCCGGTATCCGCCCGCCACGCGACCAAGACACGCAATACTGATCCAATGCCCAGCACCGACTTTCACCCTGACCTTCGCACCATCGCCCGGCTTGCCCCACGGACATTGGTCACCCCGCGGACGCTTCCGCTGATGCGCAGGGCGCTGCAGTTGCGCACTATCGGTCGTCGCTACGACGTCGAAGTGCTCAGGTTGGAATCAGGAGCCGGCGTGCGGCTACACCGGCCGGCCGGTGTCACCGAACCGGCCCCCGCGCTGCTGTGGATTCACGGCGGCGGGTATGTCATGGGCACCGCCAAGCAGGACGACGGGCTGTGCCAGCGCTTCACCCGCCAGCTGGGTATCACCGTCGCCGCGGTCGACTACCGCCTTGCGCCCGAGCATCCCTATCCGGCGCCGCTCGAGGACTGCTATTCGGCGTTGCGGTGGCTGGCCGGATTGCCCGCGGTAGATCCTGCGCGGGTCGCGATAGGCGGTGCCAGCGCCGGTGGTGGGCTGGCGGCGGCGCTCGCACTGCTGGCCCGCGACCGCGGCGAGGTGCGCCCGATACTGCAGGTGCTGGCGTACCCGATGCTCGACGACCGCACGTCGGCGAGCCCGACGAATGTCAGCTACCGGCTGTGGAGCCCGAACAGTAACCGCTTCGGTTGGGCGGCCTACCTCGCCGGCGCCGATCCGCAGCTCGCGGTGCCGGCCCGCCGCGACGATCTGAGCGGGCTCGCGCCGGCGTGGATCGGCGTCGGCACCCACGATTTGTTCCATGATGAGGATCTCGCCTACGCCGAGCGCCTCACCCGCGCTGGGGTGCCATGCCACGTGGAAGTCGTGCCGGGCGCATTCCACGGCTTCGACCTGTTGCTACCGAAAGCGCAAGTGTCGCGGGAGTTTTTCGCCAGCCAGAGCGCGTGTTTGCGTCAAGCGTTCACGTCGAACAGTGCACCACCTCCCCGCTGACGATGGTGGCGGCGACCATCTCGGCGTCGAGGTCGGCCAGTGCCGTGTGCGGCGGCACGCGCAGAATGCACAGATCCCCGGGCTGTCCGGGTTCGACGGTGCGCGGTTGAGCAGGCTCGCTGGCCCGTCCTAGGAACATCGTCAAAGCCGTTCGCGCCGTGATACATTCGTCGGCGTTGAGGGTGCGTCCGCTGGGCGTGGTGCGGTGTACTGCGGCGCGCATCGCCGCCCACGGGTCGTCACCGCCGAACGGCATGTCGGTGGACAGTGCGACCGGGATGCCGGCGCGCAGCAGCGATGCGACCCGCCAAAGCTGGTCGTGTTCGTCGGCGGGGACTTCAGCGAGGTACTGATCGCCGCGCTCGGCGACGAAGTTCGGCTGGGTGACCACGATCACGCCGAGCTCGGCGAGGTCATCCAGGGAATCGGGCGGCGCCACGGCGGCATGCTCGATCCGGTCACCCGGGCGTGTGCCGGCTTGGCGCAGCGCCGCGATCGTCACCACCAGCTGTGCGGCGGTCACACAGTGGATGGCGACCGATCCGCCGGCGCGGTGGCGCTTGGTGATCCAGCCGGCCAGCGAGTCGAGGTCCAGGCTGTCGTCGTGCAGGATGCGCTTCCCGGGCGACAGACAATGCACGCGTTGCAGCAATGTCCCGCGCCGGTGCAGTTCGGTCAACGTCACGATGTCGCTGACCTTGAGATCCGGTGTGGCGTCGGTGACGCCGGTGACGCCGTAGCGAGCCAGTCGGCGGCTGACCGGGCCCAGGTTGGTTTCGCGGCGCCCCAGCGCGTCTGACCAATCGGGGTCCGCGCTGCGCAACCGGCCGTCGGGGTGATCGGACAAGCCCACCCTGTTCAGGCCAGCCGAGTTGAGGATCCACAGCACCCCGCTGCGATGCTGTACCCGCACGGGGACCGGCGGAGAAATGACGTCGAGCACGGTGCGATCCAGCGGGCCGGCCACCGAATCGTGGTAGCCGACTGCGCGGATCCAGCCGTCGCTGCCGACTTCAGCGGCGGCCAACGCGTGGGCCAGCTCGTCACGGTCGCGCACCTGCGGCGGCCCGACCCGCACCGAATCCTCCGCGGCAGCAGCCGAATACAGGTGGACGTGGTGGTCATGCAGCCCGGGCAGCACGGTGCCGCCGGCCGCGTCGAACACCTCTTCGCCGCGCCGTGGCGTCAGTTGGTCGGCGACTTCCTCGATCTGGGTGTGTAGCCGGACGTCGACCGCCGCGCCGTCGAGCGTGGTGGCGCATTGGATCAGCATGGGGCGGCTAGCCTTTCGACGACGATGTGACGCACTGCGACGTTGTCGGCGCCCAACGGCGGCGCCGACGGGCTTTGTGGCGGCGGCTGCGGCGGCGCAACAGGTGCAGCGCAGGTCGACTGTTCGCCCGGCAGCGCGGCATATGTCGCGGCGACCGCTGCCATCGACACCTCGATCACCTCACCGCCGCCGCGGTGCAGCGACTGTGCCACTGCGCGTGCGGCTTCCAGGCCGCTAAGCGGGTCGGCAATGGCATCGCCGCAGAACACGGGTCGGTCGTCATCGGAGCCGACGAGCCCGCCGGCCACCGCGGCGTCGTCGCCGAACGCCGCTCGGTTGGGCTGATCGGGGTAACCGTTGATACGTAACCAAACCCGTCCCGGCCGGGCCGGCACGTCGTCGGCGCTCAACTGGCGTCGCTGTAGCCCGGCTGGGCGCGAGGCTTCGATGACGACGTCGGCCGCTGACAGCAGCTGTCGGAGTTCGTTGGCGTCGTTGTCGAAATCGACAGCGTAGGAGAGTTTTCCGAAGTTCATCCAATCGAAGAAGGCCGGCTCGCCTTGGCGTGTGCCGTCGGGGCGACCGGGGCTTTCCACCTTAACCACGACTGCGCCTGCGCGGGCGAGCAGCTGGGCACACAGCGGGCCCGCCCACAGCGGCGACAGGTCGGCCACCAGCAACCCGTCGGCGCGCCGCGGCCCGGCCGCGGCGGCGGTGCGCCGCACGACGGGTGGCGTCGCGTCAGTTTCGCTTAACGCGGCGGCGGCGATGTCGAGCAGCTGCGAGCGGGCGACAACCGCGTCGGTGGGATGCGTTGCCGTCCAAGCGGTCAGCGCCGGCCACGCGTCCGCGGGAACGGTGTCGGCTTGCAGCAGCGCGGGCAGCGCAGCGACGTCGTCGTCGCGCGGCAGCGCGATCGCGCACCAACAGTCGGCAGTGGCCAGCAGCCGCGTCGCGCCGCCGGCGGAGACGCGACCCTGCCGCGTGAGCCCGAGCAGCGCACCCCGGCCGGCCAAGATCGTCGCGGCGTCGGTCTCGACACCGAGCAGCTGGCCGATATCGGCGGTGACCCGCCGCGCTTCGGCCAGCACGCCGGCGCGCGAGAAGTCCGGCGGCCCGTCGGCCGGCCCAGTCAGGTAGGCCAGCCCGCTAGCGGCCCAGTCAGCCGCGGCCGAGTCCACGCCCCCATTGTGCGCAGCGGTCTAGAACTGCAGCGCGGTGAACCGCCAATCCAGCACCTGCCGGTCAGACTCTGCTTCAGAGACCGCGTACACCAGCGACCGCAATCCCAGCACGCCGCCGTGGCCGACCGGTTCAGCGGATTCGACGTGCAGTTCGCTGTACAGCGTGTCGCCCTCGTACACGGGACCGGTGTGGTCGCAGGACTGCCAGCCCAGCACCGTCACCAGGTTTGGCAGCAGCCGGGTGGCCTGCGCGAGCGCGAGCCCGATGGTGTGTCCGCCGTACACCAGGCGACGCCCGCTCACACGTGAATCATGGTGGGTGGCAGCGATATTCAGCGTGAGCCGGGCCAGCTCGGGTGCGCCGCTGACCACGTCGGCGCTGCTGTGCAGCACCGTGCCGGTCAGACCGGCGTCGAAATGCGGGCCCGGCACCCGCTGGCGAAACGCGTCGGCGTCCCAGTCGGCGGTCGGGTCATGCGCAGGTGCCACCGCGTCGGCGCCAATGGTGGACAGGTCGTCGCCGGGCTGACCGTCGGGCCGCCAGTCGGGGCTGGCGGGCAGCATCGCGCAGCGGTAGAAGTCGAGCACCAACCGGTCGGCCTGGTCGATGGTGGTCATCCGCAACGCCGCCAGCCCGGTCGGCGCACGGCCCGGCTTGACCGAGTTGGCGCGCAGCCCCACCACTTCAGTGCGCGTGTAGAGGGTGTCACCGATGACCGGGAACCGGTGAAACAGTAGGCCGCGGTAGAACAGGTTGGCTTTGACCCGCTGGGTGACCAGTGTCGTCTGCCCGATCGCGACATCGCAGACCAGTGCCGGATGCGCCAGTGCGGCGGGCGCGCCGGTGACCATGGCCGATAGGTCGGCGTCCAGCGGCAGCCGCAACCGATCACCCACGATCGCCTGGTGAACCGCGGCCATCCCGGCGGTCAGCGTCACCAACGGCGCCCAGTCGAACACCCGGCCCACCGCGAGGTCGTCGAAATAGGGCCCGCCGCTCATCGCGCCTCCCGTGCGTCAGTATGGCGGTACAGATCCTGGCACACCCGGAAGGTGATCGATGGGCACCGGACTCAACGACGAAGAAGCCATGTTGGTCGCCACGGTGCGGACCTTCATCGATCGCGACGTCAAGCCCACGGTGCGCGAGGTCGAGCACGCCAACGCGTACCCCGAGGCGTGGATCGAGCAGATGAAGCGGATCGGTATCTACGGCTTGGCTATTCCCGAAGAATATGGCGGGTCGCCGGTGTCGATGCCGTGCTACGTGCTGGTCACCCAGGAGCTGGCGCGAGGCTGGATGAGCCTTGCCGGCGCGATGGGCGGGCACACTGTAGTCGCCAAGCTGCTGTCGCTGTTCGGCACCGACGATCAGAAGCGCCGCTATCTGCCGCCGATGGCCAGCGGTGAACTGCGGGCCACCATGGCGCTGACTGAGCCCGGCGGCGGGTCGGATCTGCAGAACATGTCGACGACAGCGCTGCCCGACGGCCCCGATTCCCAGGATCTGGTGGTCAACGGGGCGAAGACCTGGATTTCCAATGCCCGCCACTCCGGGCTGATCGCGTTGCTGTGCAAGACCGACCCGGCCGCGACCCCGCGGCACCAAGGTATTTCGGTGCTGCTGGTCGAGAACCCTTGCGCGGGGCTCTCGGTGTCGCGGGATCTGCCCAAGCTGGGCTACAAGGGCGTCGAGGCCTGCGAGCTGTCCTTCGAAGACTGCCGGGTTCCGCTGGCGGCGATCCTGGGAGGGGTGCCGGGTAGGGGTTTCGCGCAGATGATGAAAGGCCTTGAGACTGGCCGTATCCAGGTGGCCGCTCGCGCGCTGGGGGTAGCCACGGCAGCATTGGACGACGCGCTGGCGTACGCACAGCAGCGGGAGAGCTTCGGCAAGCCGATCTGGAAGCACCAGGCTGTCGGCAACTACCTGGCCGACATGGCGACCAAGCTCACCGCCGCACGCCAACTCACCCGCTACGCCGCCGAGCGCTACGACAGCGGCGAGCGCGCTGACATGGAGGCCGGGATGGCCAAGCTGTTTGCCTCGGAAGTGGCAATGGAGATTGCCCTCGACGCTGTGCGCATCCACGGCGGTTACGGCTACTCATGCGAATACGACGTCGAACGCTACTTCCGCGACGCGCCGCTGATGATCGTCGGCGAAGGCACCAACGAGATCCAGCGCAACGTCATCGCCGGGCAGCTGGTCGCCCGCGGCGGCATCTAGGTTCTCGCCGCCCAGTGGCCACTTAAGACGCGCTTTTCGCGCCCGTGTGCGTTAAGTGGCCGTTCGGCGCGTTTTGGAATATGCAGCCGCCGCCAGAGGTTATCTGTGCCGAAACCAGCACATCGATGTCGCAGAAGGGAGTGATGACGATGCTGACGTTCGACCCGTTCCTCCGTGACTTCGATCGACTGACGAAGCAGCTGTTAGGCACCACGCTGGGTACCGCCACCCGTCCCGCGGTGATGCCGATCGACGCCTGGCGCGAGGGCGACCACTACGTCGTGGAGCTTGACCTCCCCGGCATCAAGCCCGACTCCATCGACGTCAGCGTCGAACACGACACCGTAACGGTGCGGGCCGAACGGCCGGCCGCCACGGACGACCGCAACTGGGTGGTCGCCGAACGCCCGTACGGCGTGTTCAGCCGGCAGCTATTCCTGGGCAACAGCCTGGATGCTGACAAGATCAGCGCCAACTACAGCGACGGCGTATTGCGGCTGACCATCCCGGTGGCCGAGGTGGCCAAGCCTCGCAAGATCGCCATCGGGACCGGCGCCCACAAAGCCATCGACGCCTGAGGCGGCGCTGGCTGGACCGGCCTGTCCCCTGCTGAGGCTCGGCCGGGGCAGGCCTGCAGAAATCAGTCCATCGCGAGGGCCGCCCTGAGCATCCTTTGGCCAGGGCGGTCTTCGCTCACCACGCGGCCCGTCGTCTGGAGGAGGTGATACCCATGACGAGCTTGCTCGATCCGTTCGTTGACGACCTCGACCGGCTAACTGCACGACTTCCACGGATCCTCGGCACCGCCGCCCGCCCCGCGCTGATGCGGATGGATGCCTGGCGCGACGGCGACACCATGATTGCGGAGCTGGACGTGCCGGGTATCAAAGCCGACTCGCTGGAGGTCACCGTCGAAGGTGGTGTGCTGACGGTGCGCGCCGAACGCGAAGATGCAGACAACCGCGACCGTGTTTGGCTGACCGCTGAGCGCCCGCACGGCGTGTTCGTCCGCCAGCTCTTCCTCGGCGAGCAGGTGGACAGCGACAAGATCAGTGCCGACTACACCAATGGTGTTCTGCAGCTGAGCATTCCGCTGCACCAGGCTGCCAAGCCGCGCAAGATCGTGATCGAGGCGGGCCGGCACCGCAACACTGGAAACGGAGGTCGTCACCACCTGACACCGCAATGGGTGCGTCGGTGGCTGCCGCACGGTAACCGCGGCAAGCTCACCGTCCGCCACTAGCACGCTCAACGCGCCGAGTGGCCAGTTGCGGCATGGTGTTTCGCATGCCGTAACGGCCCACCCGGCGGCCGAGCGTGTTAAGTGTTGCTGATGCCGCGCTTCACGAGGGACATCCCACTGCTGGCCTCAGTGCAGCGGCGGTTGATCTACTTTCCCTCGCCGGGGCCGCTGCCTCCCGTCGGCACCATGCTGCCCGGCGGCGAGGACGTCGTGCTCCACACCGAGGACGGGCTTCGGCTGGGCGCGTGGTTTCTGCCGGCGGCCCGCGGGCCCGCGGTGCTGGTCTGCAACGGCAACGGGGGCGACCGCACGCTGCGCGCGCCGCTGGCCGCCGCATTGTTTCGTGCCGGCTTGTCGGTACTGCTGTTCGATTACCGTGGCTATGGCGGCAATTCCGGCCGCCCGTCGGAGGACGGATTGGCCGCCGACGCCCGCGCAGCGCGCGCTTTCCTGGTCGGCCGCCCGGAAGTCGACCCCACGCGGATCGCCTACTTCGGCGAGTCGCTGGGCGCAGCAGTCGCGGTTCGGCTCGCACTCGAATCGCCACCGGCTGCGTTGGTGTTGCGCTCACCGTTCACGTCGCTGACCGACGTCGGCCGGTTGCATTACCCGTGGCTACCGGTCGCCGCAGTGCTGGCCGACCGCTACCCGTCAATCGATCGCATCCACCGGGTCGCTGCGCCGTTGCTGGTGATCGCCGGTGATCGTGACATGCTGGTGCCGGCGACGCTCAGTCGGCAGCTCTTCGAGAGAGCTTGTGCGCCAAAGGAATTCGTCTTGGTGCCGGGCGCCGACCACAACAGCATGGAGCTGCTCGACGGCCGGTTGATGATCGACGCGATGGTGCGTTTCTTTGGCCAGCACGGCCTGCTCGCCGGCTAGCAGATCGCGTCGACCAGTCCCCAGTGCAGCGCTGTGGCGGGGTCGACGGTCCTGCCCGAGAGCACCAAATACGCGGTGCGCCAACGGCCTACGCGTCGTGTCAGGCTGACGGTGCCGCCGGCTCCGGGGATCAGTCCCAGGCTCAGCTCAGGTAGCCCGAAGACGGCGTCGGGCCGGCATACCACTCGACCGCAGAACGCTGCCATCTCCAGTCCGCTACCCAGCACCCGGCCGTGCACTTCGGCGCGGCAGGCCGATCCGAGCCGGGCGGTAACTGCGTCGAGCACCAAGGCCGGGCTGTGCCGGGTGCGGGCCAGATGCGCGCTGGCCGGGTCGTCGAAGGTGCCGAATTCGGCGAGGTCGCCGCCGCTGCAAAACGACGGGCCGTTGCCGTTCAACACCACCTCCTCGACCGACGGGTCGAGTTGCGCGACGGTCAATGCCTCCAACAGTGCGGCGCGGGCATCGGTGGAAAACGCGTTGTGGCGTTGCGGCCGGTTGAACGTGATCTGCAGGCTGTTGCCGTCGCGCACGGCAAGCACCGGGTCGGGGATCTCGGGCAGATGCGCTGGGCCGCGCTGGGCGAGCCAGCGGGCGAATTCCGGCCCGGCTTGCAAGGTGGAGTAGGCCAGCGACTCGGTGACCACCCCGGCCAGGGTGGGGCCATGCGGATCGATGCTGCGCAGCACGTCGTCGCAGACGGCGCTGGCGTGGGGCCATCGGGTGCAGCGTTCGCGCAGCTCGGCGAGGGTGTCGGGCACCGAGTCGACGGTGATCACTCGCGGGTCGGTGTAGGGATCTTCGGTCAGGGTGAAAGTGGCAGTGGCAAGCCATGGTTCGGCGTTGCGGGCGCCAAGGTCAGCAGCTGGCCCGAGTGCGACGATCACTCCCGGCGGCGGTGCGACGTCGGCGTCTGGCGCCGTCGACAGGTCGACCACCCGAAGCATGGGTTACGCCGAATACTTCTCGACTAGTTCGCGCTTGAACAGCTTGCCGGTCTCGGTGCGCGGCAGCTGCGCCTCGAACGAAATCGACCGCGGACATTTGTAGTGTGCCAACCGATCTCGTAGCCAGATCAGCAGCTCGTCGGCAAACTGGTCGGTCGCATCGGCGGGATCGACGGTCTGCACCACCGCTTTGACGCTTTGGCCCATCTCCGCGTCGGGGACGCCGAACACCGCCGCGTCGAGCACCTTCGGGTGGGTGACGAGCAGGTTCTCGGTTTCCTGCGGATAGATGTTGACCCCGCCGGAGATGATCATGTGGTGGCGCCGGTCGGTCAGGTAGAGGTAGCCCTCGTCGTCGAGATAACCGACGTCGCCGACGGTAACCCAGCCGTGCTTGTCTTTCGACGCGGCGGTTTTCTCCGGGTCGTTGAGGTATTCGAACGCGTAGCCGCCCTCGAAGTAGATCTCCCCGGGCTCCCCCGGAGGTAGTTCGTCACCGTTTTCGTCGAGGATGTGCACGGCGCCGAGCATGGGCTTCCCGACCGAACCGGGGTGTGCCAGCCACTCCTCGGCGGTGATCAACGTTGACCCGATCGCCTCGGACGAGGCGTAATACTCGTCGATGATCGGGCCCCACCAGTCCATCATCTGTTTCTTGATCTCCACCGGGCACGGCGCCGCCGCGTGCATCACCCGTTTCAGGCTGGACACGTCATACGAATCGCGAACGGACTCAGGCAATTTCAGCATCCGGGTGAACATGGCCGGCACGAACTGTGCATGGGTGACCCGGTAGCGCTGGATGGCGTCTAGGCAGCGCTCGGGATCGAACTTTTCCAAGACGACCGTGGTTATCCCCCCGGCTTGCACGCTCATCGACCACACCGACGGCGCGGTGTGATAGAGCGGGGCGGGGCTCAGGTAGACCGCATCGGGGTCCATCCAGAAGCCGACCAAAGCCGACATCATGCCGGGCGCCTCGGCCGGCGAGACGTGCGGCAGTTCACGTTTGATGCCTTTCGGCCGACCGGTGGTGCCCGACGAGTACTGCAGCAGATCGCCTTCGAGCTCGTCGTCGATCGGCGTATCCGGTTGGCCGGCAACGCATTCGGGATAGCGCAGCCAACCGTCGAGGTCGTCGTCGGCGATCATCAACAGGCGGGGCAGCCCGCTCGGCAGGTGTTCGGCCAGGTTTTCGCATGTCTTTCGCAGCGCAGCCGAGCCGATGATTGCCTGGGCGCTGCTGTTGTCGACGATGTAGGCCGCCTCCGCGGCAGTGAGGTGGGTGTTGATTGGAACGTAGTACAGGCCGCTGCGCCGCGCCGCCCACATCGCCGCATGGATGTGCTCGTTGTTCTCCATCAGAATCGCGACGGTGTCGCCCTCCCGCAGCCCCGCGCGCCGGAAGTAGTGCGCCAATCGGTTGGCACGCGCCTCGAGGTCGTCGAAGGTGATGACGGTGCCCGACGGATGCAGGATGACGGCGGGCTTGTCGGCCCCCCGAAAACCGGAAG
>NZ_DASRBZ010000195.1:0-11129 GCF_035653355.1 Mycobacterium sp.
CGACCTCACCACACTGGAAGTGGACCGGGATTGCTTCGCGCGGATTGCCCCTGGTCTGCCCACCGACGTGATCAGGATCGCCGAGTCGGGAGTGCGCGGCACCGCCGATCTGCTGGCGTATGCGGGCGCCGGCGCGGACGCGGTGCTGGTCGGCGAAGGCCTGGTCACCAGCGGTGACCCGCGGGCAGCGGTCGCTGATCTGGTCACTGCAGGCACTCACCCGTCCTGCCCGAAGCCGGCCCGCTAGCCGTCCAGAAGCGTTGAACCCGATGAACCAGTTGCGCGTTGAGCCTTGGTGATGGCAGATTTCTCCGGCCCGGAGCTGCCTCGCTCCAGTGCGGCCATCGCCGAACCGACCCGCCACGACCCCGACGCTCGTGGTCATTTCGGCGCGTACGGCGGGCGCTACGTCGCCGAGGCGCTGATGGCGGTTATCGAGGAAGTCACCGCCGCCTACGACAAGTCGCGTACTGACCAGGATTTCCTCGACACCCTGGACAAGTTGCAGGCGCACTACGCGGGCAGGCCGTCGCCGTTGTATGAGGCGCGCCGGCTCAGCGAGCACGCTCATGGGGCGCGCATCTTTCTCAAGCGAGAAGACTTGAACCACACGGGGTCTCACAAGATCAACAATGTGCTGGGGCAGGCGTTGCTGGCCCAGCGGATGGGCAAGACCAGAGTGATCGCCGAGACCGGCGCGGGGCAGCACGGCGTGGCTACCGCCACCGCATGTGCGTTACTTGGCCTGGACTGCGTCATCTACATGGGCGCCGTCGACACCGCGCGCCAAGCGCTCAACGTGGCGCGGATGAGGCTGCTGGGCGCCGAGGTGGTGTCGGTGGAGTCGGGTTCCAAGACCCTCAAAGATGCCATCAACGAGGCGTTCCGGGATTGGGTCACCAATGCCGACAGCACGTACTACTGCTTCGGCACCGCGGCCGGCCCGCATCCCTTCCCGACCATGGTGCGCGACTTTCAGCGGGTCATCGGACTCGAGACACGCGTGCAGATCCGCGAGCAGGCGGGTCGGCTGCCCGACGCCGTGACCGCGTGCGTTGGTGGCGGATCGAACGCCATCGGGATCTTCCACGCATTCATCGACGATCCCGCGGTCCGGTTGGTCGGATTCGAGGCCGCCGGTGACGGCGTCGAGACGGGCCGACACGCCGCCACGTTCACGGGCGGCTCGCCGGGAGCGTTTCAGGGCTCGTACTCGTATCTGCTGCAGGACGACGACGGCCAGACCATTGAATCGCATTCGATCTCGGCCGGTCTGGACTACCCGGGCGTCGGGCCAGAGCACGCGTGGCTGCGGGAAACCGGACGCGCCGAGTACCGCGCCATCACCGATGCCGAGGCAATGGACGCGTTTGGGCTGCTGTGCCGCACCGAGGGAATCATTCCGGCGATCGAATCCGCGCACGCAGTGGCCGGTGCGCTCAAGCTGGGAGCCGAGATGGGCAGCGGCGCCGTAATTGTGGTGAACCTGTCAGGTCGCGGTGACAAAGACGTCGAGACCGCTGCGAAGTGGTTCGGCCTGCTCGACACGCGAGGCGACGCCCATTCATGACTGTGAAACAAAGCGAAACAAGCCGATTGGCGCCGCTTTTCAACACATGTCAGCAGAGCAATCGGGCAGCCTTGATCGGCTATCTGCCGACCGGTTATCCCGACGTGCGCACCTCGATCGACGCGATGGCAACGCTCGTCGAATGTGGTTGTGACCTCATCGAAGTCGGGGTGCCGTATTCGGATCCGGGCATGGACGGCCCGACGATCGCAACGGCGTCGGAGGCCGCGCTGCGCGGCGGTGTGCGGGTCCGCGACACGTTGACCGCAGTGGAGGCGATCAGTGCAGCCGGTGGCCGCGCTGTGGTGATGACGTACTGGAACCCCGTGCTGCACTACGGGGTTGACGCATTCGCGCGTGACTTGGCCGCTGCGGGTGGGCACGGGCTTATCACGCCTGACCTCATTCCCGATGAGGCGGACCAGTGGCTGGCGGCATCCGACGAGTACGGGTTGGATCGCATCTTTTTGGTGGCACCGTCGTCGACGCCGCAGCGGTTGGTGGCGACAATTGAGGCGTCGCGCGGGTTCGTCTACGCGGCGTCGACCATGGGTGTGACCGGAGCACGTGATGTGGTGTCGCAGGCCGCACCCGAACTGGTGAGCAGAGTGAGGGCGGTGTCTGACATTCCGGTCGGGGTCGGCCTAGGTGTGCGGTCACGACAACAGGCGGCGGAGATAGCCAGCTACGCCGACGGCGTCATCGTCGGCTCAGCGCTCGTATCTGCGCTAACCGATGGCATGTCAACGTTGCGTGCACTGACTGAAGAACTGGTTGTCGGTGTGCGCCAAAGGGATTCCGAATTATGACGACTATTCTTGCCTATTTCCCCAGCCCGCCACGCGGGGTCTGGCACCTGGGTCCGATCCCGATCCGCGCTTACGCGCTGTTCATCATCGTCGGCATCGTCGTTGCCCTGCTTATCGGTGACCGGCGTTGGGAGGAGCGAGGCGGCGAGCGTGGCGTTATCTACGACGTCGCGTTGTGGGCCGTGCCTTTCGGGTTGATCGGTGGCCGGCTCTATCACCTGATCACCGACTGGCGGACGTACTTCGGCGGTGGTGGAGCGGGATGGGGCGCGGCACTGCGCATCTGGGACGGTGGCTTGGGGATCTGGGGCGCGGTTGCGCTCGGCGGTGTGGGAGCGTGGATTGCGTGCCGCCGCCGCGGCATTCCGCTGCCGGCCTTCGCTGATGCGGTGGCGCCGGGCATCGTGCTGGCGCAGGCGATCGGCCGGCTCGGGAACTACTTCAACCAGGAGCTCTTCGGCCGCGAGACCACACTGCCATGGGGCATGGAGGTCTTCTACCGGCGCGACCCGGCCGGATTCGTCGACGTGCATTCGCTCGACGGCGTGTCGACCGGCCAGTTGGCGATGGTGGTGCAGCCGACGTTCCTCTACGAAATGCTTTGGGACATCCTCATCTTCGCTGCACTGATCTATCTGGATCGGCGGTTCACAATCGGTCACGGCCGGCTGTTTGCGCTCTATGTCGCCGGCTATTGCATCGGCCGGTTCTGCATCGAGCTGTTGCGGGATGACCCCGCCACCCATATCGCCGGGATCCGGGTCAACTTGTTCACCTCGACATTCGTGTTCATCGGCGCGGTGATCTACCTCATGGCGGCGCCCAAGGGTCGTGAGGATCCCGCGACGCTCGGCGGCGCTGCTCGCGTCGAGGAGGCACCGGCGCCCGAGCCGGCCACCGAACTTGCCGCGGTTGCTTCGGCAACAGGTGCCGGCGACGCGGCAAAGCTCAGCGGCCAAGGCGGCGACGGGCTCGTCGAGTCCGCGGAAACCGAAGAGGCCGCCGAAGCCGCCGAAGCCCACGAAGTCGAAGAGGCCGCCGAAGCCGCCGAAGTCGAAGAGCCTGAAGTCGAAGAGCCCGAGCCCCAGGAGGCCGAGGAGGCGGAGGGTGAACCGGCAGAGGCCGAGAAGGCGGGGGTCGACGCGGCGGAGCCCGAGGCGACTGCGGAACCCGAGGTCAGCGAGGAGGAAGAAGCCGAGCCCGAGCCGGCCGAGGCAGCGGCCGAGGCTGAGGAGGAGGCCGAGGCTGAGGCTGAGGAACCCGAGCCCGAGAAGCCTGAGGAGGCCCAGCCCGAGGAAGTGGCTGAGGCTGAGGAAGCCGAGCCAAAGCCGGAGACCGCTACCCACACGCCGGCACCAGTGACGGCTGACTTACGCATCACGCGATGGACCTCGCGGCTACGCACCCTGAGACGACCGCGGCGGGGCAGCACAGACGGACCGTGATTTCACAGACCTATCACGCGGCCCTCTCTGGCATGCTTGAGACGTGACAGATTCGCCGCAGCCAGGCGCACCCGATCCCCGTTGGCAGCCAAGTGGCTACCAGCAGTACCCGCCGCCCGGGAGCTACGTCGATCCCACGGCACCATATGGCCGCCATCCCGTGACCGGCGAGCCGCTGTCCGACAAATCGAAGGTCATCGCCGGGCTGTTGCAGCTACTCGGGTTATTGGGTTTCCTCGGCTTCGGGCGCATGTACCTCGGTCAGATCGGCCTCGGCATCGCGCAATTGGTCGTCGGCCTGGTGACCTTCGGCCTCGCCGCCGCTATCTGGGGCATTGTGGACGCGATTCTGATCCTCACCGACAAGGTGCGTGACCCGCAGGGCCGCCCACTGCGCGATGGAACGTAGCCTGTCGCCGACGAATCGGCGCCATGCATATGGCGCGGTTGGCTCCGGCGCGCTGCTCGCGGCAGCCGTCGCCTATGTTGGCTTGGCCGATCCGCACAGCCCGCATTCGCTGTTTCCGCTGTGTCCGTTCAAATTGCTGACCGGCTGGAACTGTCCGGTCTGCGGCGGGCTTCGCATGGTGTATGACGTCCTGCACGGCGATTTGGTCACCGCCGTCACCGACAACGTTTTCCTGCTCGCGGGTCTGCCGATGCTGGTGGTGTGGATCTTGTTGCGCCGCCGCCACCAAGCCCCGGTGCTGCCAATACCTGCTGTGGTCACCATCACCGCCGTCGCGATCGCCTGGACGGTGCTGCGCAACCTGCCCGGCTTCCCGCTGATCCCGACGGTTACCGGTGGGTAACCGGAAGGCGTTGAATTCGACTCGCGCACAACAAAAACGGCAAACCCGCGGTGAACTGCCGCTACTGCCGTGTGGGACATGTCCCATACCGCGCTTGCGCGACAGCACGCTGCGGCCACCCAGCAGGACTATGCTGAATCGTCGTGACGAGACGCGGGAAGATCGTCTGTACCCTCGGCCCGGCCTCCAACTCCGACGAGATGGTCAGAGCGTTGGTCGAGGCCGGAATGGACGTGGCCCGAATGAACTTCAGTCACGGCGAGTACAGCGATCACAAAGCCGCCTATGAGCGTGTGCGTGCCGCCTCGGACGCCACCGGCCGCGCGGTCGGCCTGCTGGCCGACCTGCAGGGCCCGAAAATCAGGCTGGGCCGCTTCTCCAGTGGTTCCACCTATTGGGCCACCGGCGAGACGGTGCGGATCACCATCGACGACTGCCAGGGCACCCATGACCGGGTATCGACCACGTACAAACAGTTAGCCAATGACGCGGCTGCCGGCGATCGCGTCCTCGTCGACGACGGCAGGGTCGGTCTGCTGGTCGAGGAAGTGGACGGCGACGACGTAGTCTGCACCGTCACCGAAGGCGGTCCGGTCAGCAACAACAAGGGAATGTCGCTGCCCGGCATGAACGTCACCGCTCCGGCCTTGTCCGACAAAGACATTGAAGATCTGCAGTTTGCGCTGGACCTCGGTGTCGACATGGTGGCGCTTTCGTTCGTGCGTTCGCCGTCGGATGTTGAGCTGGTGCACGATGTGATGGATCGGTTCGGCCGGCGGGTGCCCGTGATCGCCAAACTCGAAAAGCCCGAAGCGATCGACAATCTCGAAGCCGTGGTGCTGGCGTTCGACGCCATCATGGTGGCCCGCGGCGACCTCGGTGTCGAGCTGCCGCTGGAAGAGGTTCCGCTGGTGCAGAAGCGCGCCATCCAGATGGCCCGCGAAAACGCCAAGCCGGTCATCGTGGCCACACAGATGCTGGACTCGATGATCGAAAATCCGCGACCGACCCGGGCCGAGGCCTCCGACGTCGCCAACGCCGTGCTCGACGGCGCCGACGCGCTGATGCTTTCCGGCGAGACCGCGGTCGGCAAGTACCCGCTCGCCGCGGTCAAGACGATGTCGCGGATCATCTGCGCGGTCGAGGAGAATTCAGTGGCCGCCCCGCCGTTGACCCACATACCCCGCACCAAGCGCGGCGTGATCTCCTATGCCGCCCGCGACATCGGTGAACGGCTGGACGCCAGGGCCTTGGTCGCGTTCACCCAATCCGGCGACACGGTGCGCCGGCTGGCCCGCTTGCATACCCCGCTGCCACTGCTGGCCTTTACGCCATTGCCGGAGGTGCGCAGCCAACTGGCCATGACGTGGGGCACTGAGACCTTCATCGTTCCGACAATGCAATCCACCGACGGCATGATCCGCCAGGTCGACAAGTCGCTGCTTGAGCTGGGTCGCTACAAGCGGGGTGACCTCGTGGTCATCGTCGCCGGTGCACCGCCGGGCACAGTCGGCACCACCAACCTGATCCACGTGCACCGGATCGGCGAAGACGACGTGTAGCCCGGCGACGATCGCTCCGCGAAGCGGAGCGAGGACGAGCCGGGCAATTAGGGTAAGCGTTGATGTCTGACTTTGACGAGCTGCTTGCTGTTCTTGACCTGAACCACGTCGGCGACGACATCTTCATCGGCTCGCACCCGAGCAAAAACCCCATGCGCACGTTTGGTGGCCAGTTGATGGCGCAGTCGTTCGTGGCGGCCAGCCGCTCCCGCACCCGCGACCTGCCGCCCAACGCGCTTTCGGTGCACTTCATCAACGGCGGTGACACCACCAAGGACATCGAGTTCCGCGTGGTACGGCTGCGCGACGAGCGACGCTTCGCCAACCGCCGCGTCGACGCGATGCAGGACGGAACCCTGTTGGCGTCCGCGATGATCTCGTATCTGTCCGGCGGCCGAGGCCTCGAGCACGGCATCGATCCCCCGCAGGTCCCCGAACCGCACACCCTCCCGAAAATCGGTGACCTGCTGCGTGGTTACGAAAAGACCGTCCCGCACTTCGTCAACGCGCTTCAACCGATCGAATGGCGCTACACCAACGACCCGGCCTGGATCATGCGCGACAAAGGTGAACGGCTCCCTCACAACCGGGTGTGGGTCAAAGCCGACGGCGTGATACCGGCCGACCCGGTGCTGCACACCGCAGCACTCGTCTATTCGTCGGACACCACGGTGCTGGACTCCATCATCACCACCCATGGACTGTCCTGGGGCTATGACCGCATCTTCGCTGCGACGGTCAACCATTCGGTGTGGTTTCACCGGCAGGTCAGCTTCAATGACTGGGTGTTGTACGCGACGTCGTCTCCGGTGGCCGCCGACTCACGGGGGCTGGGCACCGGACACTTCTTCGACCCGGCCGGGCAGCTCCTGGCGACGGTCGTTCAGGAAGGCGTCGTGAAATATTTCCCCGGCCATTAAAGCCGGTGGTAACTGCTCTACAACGATCCGGTTCCGACGCCAGCTAAGCCGCAGCGCCAGCGGCCATCCCGGCGTAGCGTTTCCGGATATTGGGTAGGCAGAATGTAGGGCAAAACCGACGATGTGCCACTCAAGTGAACAACGAACCAGCCCGGTGCGCCGCTTGAGTGCCAAGCAGAGCGACCGGAGGTATCGGTGAGTAGTTCGTCGGTCGACGTCGCGCCAAGGCTCCGCCCCAGCGAGCGGGTGGTCGTTCACGTCGACTCGCCGGCAGCGCGCTGGATCGGCGCGTTGGCCCTGCTCAGCGCAGCCTGCTGGCTGGTTGCGGTGATCGCGCATGATCACCGTCACCCTGATTGGGAGGCTACCGGCCGACTGGCGTGGTCGCTGACGGTGTTGGCCGCCGTGGCGTTGATCGCCCGCGGCATCTTCCTGGGCCGGCCGGTCACCGCGCTGCACGCGACCTTCGCCGTCCTCGTCCTGTTCGCGGGCCTGGGCGCGCACGTGCTGTCCTTCGATTTGCTCGGTGACGTTTTAATCGCCGCGTCGGGCCTGGCGCTGATGTGGCCTACCTCGGTGCGGCCGCGCACCGACGACCTGCCGCGGGTATGGGCGCTGATCAACGCCACCAGCGGCGACCCGTTGGCACCGTTCGCCATGCAGACCGGCAAGTGCTACCACTTCAGTGCTGACGGCACGGCGGCACTGGCTTATCGCACCCGGATCGGATACGCAGTGGTCAGCGGTGATCCGATCGGCGACGAGGCGCAGTTCCCTCAGCTGGTGGCCGACTTTGCCGCTATGTGCCACACCCGCGGGTGGCGGATCGTGGTGCTGGCGTGCGGCGAGCGATGCCTGGATCTGTGGAGTGAACCGGCGGTGCTGGGGCAATCGCTTCGGGCCATCCCGATCGGTCGAGACGTCGTCATCGACGTAGCCGAGTTCGAAATGGTGGGGCGCAAATTCCGCAACCTGCGTCAAGCCGTCAAGCGCACCCACAACTTCGGCGTCACCACTGAAATCGTGGCCGAGCAAGAACTCGACGACGAGCGGTTGGCCGAATTGACAGACGTGGTGCGGACGTCACCGCGCGGGGCCCACGCCGATCGTGGGTTCTGCATGAACCTCGACGGCGTCCTAGAGGGGCGCTATCCGGGGATACAGCTGATCATCGCCCGGGACAACTCGGGCAAGGTGCAGGGTTTCCACCGCTACGCCACCGCGGGCGCCGGCAGCGACATCACTCTCGACGTGCCCTGGCGACGCCGCGGAGCGCCCAACGGGCTCGACGAACGGCTGTCGGTCGACATGGTGATGGCCGCGAAAGAGACTGGGGGCCAGCGGTTATCGCTGGCGTTTGCGGCCTTTCCGGAAATTTTTGACGAAAAGCATCGCGGGAGGATGCAGAGTCTGTTCTACCGGCTGATCCATCTGCTGGATCCGTTGATCGCGTTGGAGTCGTTGTACCGGTATCTGCGCAAGTTCCACTCCGCTGGCGAACGGCGCTACGCGCTCGTGCAACTGCGGCAGTTGTTGCCGTTGCTGTACGTGTTGTTGTCGCTGGAGTTCATGCCCCGCCGACGCCGCCTTTGACGTCTACGGCGACGGCTGCGGTGTGAGGGTGACGCTGAACTTGTCCTCGACGTGCTCGCGGAATCGCTCTACGCATTGCTGGCGCAGGTTCGGATCGGAGCCTGCCCGCTGTAAGCAGTCGACGTAGTCACCACCGCCGACGTCTCGCCACAGTGCGGTCCATATCGCGATGAAAATCAGGCCGACCACAATCGCTATCCCGCCCAGCACGATGCCCGCGATTGCGACGCCGCCGTTGTTGGCTTCGCCTCGCCGGACCCGTCGATGAGCGAAGATTCCCAACACCGCGGCCACGACGCCGAGGATGACAGCGCCGAACACCGACCACACACACAGCAAGGCGATGACGGCAAGCACCAACGATGCGGTGCCCAAGCCATTTCGCGGGCCGCCTGGCACCGGCGCGTAAGGCGGGTACGACGGGGGATAGCCACCGGGATAGGGACTGGGTGGATAAGGGTAGGGCGGTGGGGTGTGCTGACCCGCATCCGGCCACGGAGACCGGGGTTCCGGTCTGCCCGACCGGTTTTCGGGCTTATCCGACGGCGTGTCGGGGGATCTGTCCGAGGAATCTGTCATAACTAACGCTCCCCATCGGCCGGCGTGGACAACCGGCAGTCAGCGTACTCGTCGTGACCGATGCGTAGTTGCGGACACCGAATGTCGTTGGGCAGGTGGTGGGTTGCCACCACGACGGTCCGCGCGGCGGTCATCAGTCCGCCGTCGGGGGAAAGCAGCTCCCGCAAAAGGGCTTCGGTGTCAACGGCGTCGAGGTGTTCGGTCGGCTCGTCGAGCAGCACGATAGGGGCTGGTGAGATCACCGCACGGGCTAACAGCAATCGCCTGCGTTGACCCGCTGATACCGCTTGTGCGCCACCGGTCAACACCGTCGTCAGCCCGTCGGGCAGGCCGCCCAGCCAGTGACCGAGGCCGACGCGGTGCAGAGCCTCGATCAGCTCGTCGTCGCCGCAGTCTCCGCGCGACACCAGCAAGTTGTCCCGGACTGTGGTGGCGAAAATGTGAGCGTCCTCTGCGAAAAAGCAGACCACTCTGCGCAATTCATTTTCGCTCAGCAGGTCTACCGGGGTGCCGTTGAGCTCGACCCGGCCGTGCAGCGGTGGCAGCAATCCGGCGAGCGTCATCAATAGCGTGGTCTTGCCGCAGCCGCTGGGACCGGTGACCGCCAACCTGGCGCCGGGCGGCAAATCCACGCTCACCTGAACTGAACTGGACCCATCCGGGTACCCGGTGCGAATATCGGCGGCCAACAGCCAGGGTGACTCTTCGATGGTGGGCGATGCAGCGCGGATAACCGGCTGCGGATCAGCGGACTGAGTCAGCTCGCTCAGGCGACAGGCAGCGATCCGTGAGCGGGTCAGCTGGATCGCGGCGCCTGGCAGCGCATTCGTCGCCTCGAATGCCGACAACGGGAGCAGCATCAGGATCGCCAGCGTGGTAGGCGCGACGGACGATGCCATCCCGATCCCCGCAATCACGGCGCCCAGCACGCTGAGCGCGATTGCGGCTGTGGGCATGGCTTCGGCGACGGCGGCCGGTTTCGCCGCGGCATCGAGTGCGCCCGCCCAACGGCGGTGTTGTCGCGTGGATTCGGCGATGACGTCGGGCAGGACGCCACCGACGCGGAGCTCGGGTGCATGTTCCAGCGCGATCATCGCTGATGCGTTGCGGTCGGAAAGATGATGGCGCGCAACGGTCTCCTGCGCCGTGGCGGCTGTAGCCGCCAGATAGGGGGCAAAAACGCCTGCGGCAAGTAGACACGCGGCCAGGGCCAGCGCCGCCGGCAGGGAGATGACCGCGACAACCGCCGTCGCGGCCACCCCCAGTACCGCAGCCACGGCGATCGGTAACACCGCACGGACCAGCACGTCGGCCAGCTCGTCGACGTCCGCGCCGACCCGGGTCACCAGCTGGCCGCTGTGCAGCCGCGCCACGGCATCGACCGGTCCGCGGGCCAGGCGTTGATAGATTCGGGCCCGGGCGCTGCCCGCGGACCGCAGGGCGGCGTCGTGGGTGGCCAGCCGCTCGCAGTAGTGCAGCACGCCGCGAGAAATCGCCAGCGCCCGCACCATGACGACGGCCACCGACAGGTCCAGCACCGGCGGCATCTGCCAGGCGCGCGTGATCAGCCACGCCGAGACCCCGGCCAGCGCCAGCGCACTGCTCAACGCCAGCACACCGAGCGTCACGGCGAGCAGAAGACGAGACAGCCGAGGCCGCAGCAACCCGGCCGCGGTCAGCAGCGTTTCAGACATACGCATGGTGCTCGGCGCTCACCGCCACCACCTGGTCAGCGATCTCGATGACCTGCTCGCGATGGGCGACCACCACCACGGTGGCCCCTGCCCGCGCACGCTCGACGACGGCACCCAGAACCCGAGCCTCGGTGTCGGCGTCGAG
>NZ_DASRBZ010000196.1:0-7659 GCF_035653355.1 Mycobacterium sp.
AGCCGGTGCCGGGCTGGCGTATGGGTATGTGCGCCGGGCGGGTTTAACCGCCTCGCGGTTCGTGGCCTGCCCATTCGGCGGCGTGGGAGCGCCAGGAATACGCATGTATCGCACCGGGGACTTGGTCCGTTGGGATGCTGATGGGCAACTGCAGTATGTCGGGCGCGCCGACGAGCAGGTCAAAATCCGCGGGTATCGCATTGAGCTGGGCGAAATTCAAAACACCTTGCTGGCCTGCCCGCAGGTGACCCAGGCCGTCGCCACCGTGCACCACAGCGACACCGGCGCCCACCTCGTCGCCTACATCACCCTCGAGCACACCAGCACCGCCGACGACGATGCCGAGGTCGTCGAAGAGTGGCAACACGTGTATGACGAGCTGTACGGCGCCGAGGTCGAGGTGCCCGGGTTCGGCATGGATTTTCGGGGCTGGAACAGCAGCTACACCGATGACCCGATTCCGCTTGAGCAGATGATGGAGTGGCGTTCGGCCACGGTGGACCGGATCATGGCCCTGCGGCCGCGCCGTGTGCTGGAGATCGGCGTAGGTTCCGGGCTGCTGTTGTCGCAGATCGCCCCTGAGTGTGAGCACTATGTCGGCACCGACATGTCGGCGGTTGTAATCGACAATCTGGCCCAGTCGTTGCAGCAGTTGCAGATCCCGTGGCGGGATCGGGTCGAGCTACTGACCCAGCCCGCTCACGTGACCGAGGCCCTGCCGCAGGGCTACTTCGACACCATCATTCTCAACTCGGTCATCCAGTACTTCCCCAACGCGCAATATCTGGCCGAGGTCATCGACAACGCGATGGAGCTGCTGGCCCCTGGCGGGGCACTGTTCATCGGCGATGTGCGCAACCACACGTTGCAGGGCGCGTTCCAAACCGGGGTCGCGCTTGCGCGCACGCCCAGCACCGACGCCGCCGAGATCCGCCAACGAGTTCACCGCGCCATGGTCAGCGAACCCGAATTACTGCTGGCGCCAGAGTTTTTCACCACGTGGGCCGTCGACCATCCGTCCGTGGCCGGAGTCGACATTCAAGTCAAACGCGGATCGGCCGACAACGAACTTAACCGCTACCGCTACGACATCGTGGTGCACAAAGCCCCCACACCGGTGCGCTCGGTGGACAGCGCACCTACCTGGGCGTGGACGCAATTCGCAGGTCTGCGCGGACTGCGCACCGAGTTGATATCGCGACGTCCGGCTGTCGTGCGCATCACCGAAATACCCCGCGCCGGACTGGTCAGCGACGTCGCGATTGAACGCGGCCTGGCCGCCGGGCTGTCTGTGGCCGACGCACGGGCCCAAGCACGCGCGACCGCGACCCCCGACGCCGCCACCCCTGAGCAATTGCACCGCCTCGGTGAGGCCATCGGATACCACGTCGCCGTCACTTGGGGCGCCCAACCCGGCACGCTGGATGCGGTTTTCATCGCGGCCAGCGAGGCCGACGGTCAACACACGCCACCGTTGACTGACCTCTACCGTCCGTATGGCCGGGCTAACCAACGCAGCACCCACGCCAACGACCCCCACACCAACACCAAGATCAGCGCAGTACGTCAGTGGTTGAGCGCCCGGTTGCCCGAATACATGGTGCCGGCGCAAATTGTGGCGCTGGACGAGTTCCCGTTGACGTCCTCGGGCAAGCTCGACCACAAGGCGCTGCCGGCACCTTTATTTGCCGGCGCACCGTTCCGGGCACCACAAACCCAGACCGAAAAGGTCGTCGCCGAGGTGTTCGCCGAGGTATTGGCTGTGGATCGCGTCGGGCTCGATGACGATTTCTTCGCACTCGGTGGGGACTCGCTGATCGCCACCCGGGTGAGCGCGCGGCTGCAGTTGGCGCTAGGCAGGGAAGTGCCAGTGCGGTATTTGTTTGCCGCGTCCACCGTCGGTGATCTCGCGCAGTACTTGGACCGGCATCGTGGTGGCCCGCCTCGCCCGCCGCTGCGTGCGATGCCGCGCCCGAAGCGGATCCCATTGTCGTATGCCCAGAGCCGGTTGTGGTTCCTCGACCAGTTGCAGGGGCACCTGCCGATCTACAACATGCCGGCCGCGCTGCGGCTGCGCGGGCCGCTCGATGCCGACGCGTTGGGCGCGGCGCTGGCCGATGTGGTGGGCCGCCATGAGAGCCTGCGGACGCTGTTTACGGCGCCCGACGGGATACCGCAACAGGTGGTGGTGCCCGCCGAGCACGCCGACTTCGGGTGGGACGTTGTTGATGCCACCGGCTGGTCGACAAGCCGGCTCGGCGAGGCCATCGGCGCGGTGGCGCGCTACACGTTTGATCTGTCTGGCGAAATCCCTTTGCAGGCACGGCTTTTCCGTGTGGCCGACGACGAACACGTGCTGGCGATCGCCGTGCACCATATCGCGGCGGACGGCTGGTCGGTAACCCCGATAGTGCGTGATTTGGGTGTGGCGTATGCCAGCCGATGCGCGGGCCGGGCCCCCGACTGGATGCCTTTGGAGGTGCAGTATGTCGATTACACGCTGTGGCAGCGCGCGCAGTTTGGTGATTTAGCCGACAGCGACAGCCCCATCGCTGCGCAGCTAGCTTTTTGGGAAGATGCCCTGGCCGAGATGCCTGAGCGCCTGCAACTTCCCACCGATCGGCCCTATCCGCCGGTTGCTGATTACCGCGGCGCTGATGTGGCGGTCAACTGGCCGGCGGAGCTGCAGCAGAGGGTGCAGCGGGTTGCTCGCGAGCACAACGCGACAAGTTTCATGGTGGTGCAGGCCGCGCTGGCGGTCCTGCTGTCAAAGATCAGCGCCAGCAGCGATGTGGCGGTGGGGTTCCCGGTCGCCGGGCGCCGCGACCCCGCACTTGACGGCCTGGTCGGTTGTTTCTTCAACACCTTGGTGCTACGTGTCGATCTGACCGGTGATCCCACTGTCGCGGAGCTGCTGGCCCAGGTGCGGCGGCGCAGCTTGGCCGCCTACGAACACCAGGACGTGCCCTTCGAGCTAATTGTCGAGCGCCTCAATCCCACGCGATCGCTTAGCCATTCGCCGCTGATCCAGGTGGTGTTGTCCTGGTTGAACTTCCCCTGGCAGCATAACGGTCCCGCCGCCGGGCTGGCCTTGGGTGATTTGCAGGCCACGCCGATGCCCGTCGACACTCGCACCGCCCGCATGGACCTATCGTTTTCCCTCGGGGAACGCTGGACTGAGGCCGGTGAGCCGGCTGGGATCGGCGGCACGGTGGAATTTCGCGCCGATGTGTTCGACGCGGACAGCATCGAGGCGCTGATCAAGCGGTTGGAGCGTGTCATAGTGGCGGTGACGGCCGACCCGGCGCGGCGGTTGTCGTCAATGGATCTGCTTGATGCAGCTGAGCACATTCGGCTGGATCGGTGGGGCAACCGGTCGATGCTGACCGAATCGGCGCCCGCGCCGGTGTCGGTTCCGGCGTTGTTCGCCGCGCAGGTGGCCCGCACACCGGATGCGGTGGCGCTGACCTGCGGGCAGCGCTCATGGACCTATCGCGAGCTTGACGAGGCCGCTAACCGGTTGGCGCATCTTTTGGCCCGCCATGGGGCGGGCCCCGGTGAGTGTGTGGCGCTGCTGCTGTCTCGTTCGGCTGAGGCGATCGTGGCGATCCTGGCGGTCCTCAAAACAGGCGCTGCCTACCTGCCGATCGACCCGGCGCTGCCGCCAAGACGGATCGGGTTCATGCTCGCCGACGCCGCGCCGATCGCCGCGATCACCACCGCCGGGCTGGCCGACCGGCTGGAGGGGCACGAGCTGCTTGTCATTGATGTCGAAGACTCCCGCATCCCGACCTATCCGTGCGGGGGCTTGCCGGCGCCGGCCCCGGACAATATCGCTTACATCATCTACACCTCCGGCACCACGGGGGTGCCCAAGGGTGTGGCCATCACCCACCACAACGTGACCCAGCTGTTGGCGTCTCTGGATGCGGGTTTGGCGGCGCCGGGGCAGGTGTGGACGCAGTGGCACTCGTATAGCTTCGACATTTCGGGCTGGGAGATCTTCGCTGCCCTGCTGCACGGCGGCCGGCTGGTGGTGGTACCCGAAGTGGTGGCGCGCTCGGCCGCGGATTTTCACGCCTTGCTGGTGTCTGAAAAAGTCACTGTCTTAAGCCAGACCCCCTCTGCTGTGGGGATGTTGTCGCCCGAGGGGTTGGATTCGGTGGCCTTGCTGGTGGGCGGCGAGGCCTGCCCCGCTGAGGTGGTGGATCGGTGGGCGCCCGGACGAGTGGTGATCAATGAATACGGCCCGACCGAGACGACGATGTGGGTGGCTTTGAGTGCGCCACTGACAGCGGGTTCGGGTGCGCCGCCGATCGGCTCGCCGGTGGCGGGGGCAGCGTTTTTTGTGCTTGACGAGTGGTTGCGGGCGGTGCCGGCCGGTGTTATCGGCGAGTTGTATGTGGCCGGTGCTGGGGTGGGCTGCGGGTATTGGCGGCGGGCGGGTTTGACGGCGTCGCGGTTTGTGGCGTGTCCGTTCGGCGGCGCGGCAGCGCCAGGAATACGGATGTATCGCACCGGGGATCTGGTGTGTTGGGGCGCCGACGGGCAGCTGCGGTATCTGGGGCGTGCCGATGAGCAGGTCAAGATCCGCGGATATCGCATCGAGCTCGGTGAAGTTCAGGCGGCGCTGGCCGGGTTGGCTGGGGTGGATCAGGCGGTGGTGATCGCCCGCGAGGACCGCCCCGGCGACAAGCGTCTGGTGGGCTATATCACCGGCACAGCAGACCCGGCCGCGACCCGCGCCGCGCTGGCCGAGCGGCTGCCGGCCTATATGGTCCCGGCCGCGGTGGTGGTCTTGGAGGCGCTGCCGTTGACGGTCAACGGCAAACTCGACAGACGCGCCCTACCAGCACCGGAATATCAGGACACCGATCGTTACCGCGCACCGGCCACTCCCACTGAGGAGATCCTGGCCGGCATCTACGCCCAGGTGCTGGGTGTCGGGCGCGTCGGGGTCGATGACTCGTTCTTCGATTTGGGTGGGGACTCGCTGTCGGCGATGCGCCTGATCGCCACCATTAACAAAGGCCTGAATGCCGGCCTTACGGTGCGCGCGGTTTTCGAGGCGCCCACGATTGCCCAGTTGGCTCCCCGTATCGGCGCGGAGGCGGATCGGTTCGAGCCGTTGGTGGCTGGCGAGCGACCTGCGGTGATTCCGTTGTCGTTTGCCCAAAACCGGCTGTGGTTTATCGATCAGTTGCAGGGGCCTTCACCGGTCTACAACATGCCGGTGGCGTTGCGGCTGCGCGGGCAGCTTGACGCCGAGGCGTTGGGCGCGGCGCTGGCCGATGTTGTGGCTCGCCATGAGAGCTTGCGCACGGTGTTTGTGGCGCCCAACGGGATACCCCAGCAGGTGGTTCTCCCTGTAGAGCGCGCTGACTTCGGATGGCAGACCATCGATGCCAGCGGCTGGCCCGAAAGCCAGCTGGATAAGGCCATCGACGCCGCGGCGCGTCACCCGTTTGACCTGGCCACCGACATCCCGCTGCGGGCGCGGCTTTTCCGACTCGCCGACGACGTACATGTCCTGGTGGCCGTGGTCCACCACATCGCCGCCGACGGCTGGTCGATCGGGCCGCTGGTGCGTGATCTGGCGCTGGCCTATGCCAGCCGGTGTGTTGGGCAGGCCCCAGGCTGGCCGGCATTGATTGTGCAGTATGCCGATTACACAATCTGGCAGCGCAAAATCCTTGGTGACCTGGCCGATAGCCACAGCCGCATCGCTGGGCAGCTGGCGTACTGGGAGGACGCCCTGGCCGCGATGCCCGAACGCCTACAGCTACCCACCGATCGGCCCTACCCACCGGTCGCCGATCAGCGCGGCGCCAAGGTGACTGTGGATTGGCCCGCCGAGCTGCATCAGCAGCTGGCGCGCGTTGCCCGCGAGCACAACGCGTCCAGCTTCATGGTGATTCAGGCCGCCCTGGCGGTGCTGCTATCCAAGCTGAGCGCCAGCAGCGATGTGGCGGTGGGGTTCCCGATCGCCGGGCGACGCGACCCCGTACTTGACGAGCTGGTGGGTGTTTTCGTCAACACCTTGGTGCTGCGGGTCGATCTGGCCGGCGATCCCAGTGTGGCCGAGCTGCTGGCCCAAGTGCGAGGGCGCAGCCTGGCCGCCTACGAGCACCAAGATGTGCCTTTTGAGGTGCTGGTGGAGCGGCTCAACCCCACGCGAAGCCTGACCCATCATCCGCTGGTGCAGGTGATGTTGGCTTGGCAGAACTTCGCCGGGCAGAACAACAACCTTTCCGCCGAGTTGGCCTTGGGCGATGTGCAGGTCAGCTCCATGCCGGTGGACACCCGCACCGCTCACATGGATCTGACCTTCTCCTTGGCCGAACGCTGGACCGAGGCCGGTGAGCCGGCAGGGATCGGCGGGGCGGTGGAGTTCCGCACCGATGTGTTCGACGCGGGCAGCGTTGAGGCGCTCATCGAGCGGTTCGAGCGGGTGTTGACCGCAATAACCGCCGACCCCGCCCGGCGGCTCTCAACGGTGGATCTGCTCAATGAATCTGACCACGCCCGCCTGGATCAGATCGGTAACCGCGCAGTGTTGACCCAGCCCGCACCCACGCCGGTATCGGTACCCGCTTTGTTCGCTGCGCAGGTCGCCCGGACACCGGACGCGGTGGCTATTACCTGCGCTCAGCGTTCGTGGACCTATCGGGAACTCGAGGAGGCGGCCAACCGGTTGGCGCACCTGCTGGCCGCACACGGTGTAGGCCCGGGCAGGTGTGTGGCCCTGCTGTTTTCTCGGTCGGCTGAGGCGATCCTGGCGATGCTGGCGGTGCTCAAAACGGGGGCGGCTTACCTGCCAATCGACCCGGCGCTGCCAGAAGCCCGGATCAGTTTCATGCTCGCCGACGCATCACCGATCGCAGGGATTACCATGCCCGCCCTGCGATCCCGGTTGGACGGGCATGATCTGCTGGTTATCGACGTCAATGACCCCGCTGTGGAGAGCCAACCCAGCACGGCATTACCGGCGCCGGCAGCCGATGAGATCGCCCACATCATTTACACCTCTGGCACCACCGGGGTGCCGAAAGGTGTGGCGGTCACCCACCACAATGTCACAAGGCTATTCGACTCACTGGACGCCGGCTTCGAGCTGAGACCGGGACAGGTGTGGACACAGTGTCATTCCTATGCCTTCGACTACTCGGTATGGGAGACCTGGGGAGCGCTGTTGCATGGTGGGCGGCTGGTGGTGGTGCCCGAAGAGGTGACGCGCTCACCGGAAGACTTCCACGACCTGCTGCTCGCCGAAAACGTCGGTGTCTTAAGCCAAACACCGTCTGCAGTGGGGCTGCTCTCGCCGCAGGGTTTGAATGCGGCGTTGGTGATCGCCGCTGAGGCTTGCCCGCCTGAGGTGGTGGATCGGTGGGCGCCCGGGCGAGTGATGATAAATGCCTACGGCCCCACCGAGACCACGGTCTATGCGACGATCAGCGCGCCGTTGACACCCGGGTCGGGTGCGCCGCCGATCGGGTCGCCGGTGCCAGGGGCCGCGTTGTTCGTACTGGATGCGTGGTTGCGGGCGGTGCCGGCCGGTGTTGTCGGCGAGTTGTATGTGGCCGGTGCTGGGGTGGGCTGCGGGTATTGGCGGCGGGCGGGTTTGACGGCGTCGCGGTTTGTGGCGTGTCCGTTCGGCGG
>NZ_DASRBZ010000197.1:0-7022 GCF_035653355.1 Mycobacterium sp.
GACGCTCGTGATAGAGCTGCCGTGACGCGACCGTCCAGCCGTTATCCACCTCGCCGACAACCGCATCGTCGCCGACTTCGACGTTGTCGAGGAACTCCTCACAGAACTCGGTCGACCCATTGAGTTGGGTGATGCGCCGCAAGGTGATTCCCGGATGGGCGATCGGCACCAGGAACATGGTCAGGCCCTCGTGCTTGGGCACATCCCAGTTGGTGCGGGCCAGGCACAATCCGTAGTCCGCCGCAAATGCGCTGGTGCTCCACGTCTTTGCGCCGTTGATCACCCAACGGTCCCCGTGCCGCTCAGCGCGGGTCATCACACCGGCCAGATCTGATCCACCGCTGGGCTCCGATAGCAGCTGCACCAACACCTCATCGCCGCGCAAAGCCGCGGCGATGTGTTGCTTTTTCTGTTCGTCGCTAGCGGTGTCGAGCAGCGTGGCACAACATATGGTGAACGTCGGCGTGTTGAGGATCAGCGGCATCTCGTAGTTGATGCTTTCCTCGTTGAACGCCTTCTGATATTCGTAATCCAACCCGAGGCCGCCGTATTCGCGTGGGAAGCAGATTCCGGCGAATCCCCCGTCGTACAGCCGCTTTTGCAGTTCGCGCGCCCGCTCCCAGCAGCGTTCATCGTCGCGGTTAGCCGCCGGCGGTGAGGCTGGGTCGATCCGCGGCATATTGGCAGCCAGCCAGGCTCGGGCACGGGCGCGGAACTGCTCGACCGACTCGCCGACGGCCGCCGACCCGTTGTCCGTCATCGCGACGATTCCTTCCACGCATAGACCCGCAGGTTGTGTTCCTCCGGTGTGCCGAACATGGAGCGGTACAACACAACCCGGCGCAGATACAGGTGTAGGTCGTGTTCCCAGGTGACGCCGATGCCGCCGTGCATCTGCACACAGTCCTGCACAATCGCCGGGGCCTTTTCCCCGACATAGGACTTGGCGATGCTGGCCAACAACCCCGCCTCTGGTGAGCGATCGGCGACCGCCGCCACCGCGGCCCCCGTCGTCGCGCGACACGCTTCAAGCCAGGTCTTCATGTCGGCGAAACGGTGTTTGAGCGCTTGATAGGACGCCAATGGACGGCCGAACGTGTGCCGGTCCAGCGCCCACGTAACCGTGAAGTCGAATACCGTCTGGAGGATTCCGACCACCTCCGCGCACTGCAGCACCTGCGCGATCTGGCTTTGCCGCTCAATCAATGCCGTCGTCTCGCCGGGTTTGCCGACAACAGCGGAGCGCTCCACCTCCACCCCGTCGAAATGCACACGCGCGTACTGTTTGACCAGATCGACCGACGGCTGCGGTTCAATGTGGACTCCGGGCGCCGTCGTCGGAACCAGAAACTGGCGGATCTCGTCGTCGTCAGTGCGCGCTACCACCAACAGCACGTCGCTCTGAGCGCCGGCCTCTACGCGGGCTTTGGCGCCGTCGATGCGATAGCCCGAATTATGCGGCGTGGCGGTCACCGACGGCTCCAACGGCGTCCATCCGCGGCCCGGCTCGTCGACCGCCCACGAGGCCACCGTCTCACCAGACATCAGCGATTCGATGGTGCCGGCGTGCGCGTCATGCTCACCGCACTCGACCAATGCGCACAGCACGGCGCTGACCGGATACAGCGGTCCGGGCGCCACGGTGTTGCCGATCAGTTCGGCGACCATGGCCAAATCGGCAATACCGCTGCCGGAGACCGCGCCGCCGCCCAGCTCCTCCGGAACAAGCAGGCCCGTCCACCCCAACTCCGCGGCCCGCCGCCACCACGCGCGGTCGAAGGACACTCCGGCAGCGTGCAGTTCGCGCACGTATGTCAGTGGCGATTCTTTCTGCAGAAACGCCTGAGTGGTCGAGGCGAAGAGCGCCTTTTCGGGGGACTCGACCGTCGTCATGATGTGGCCAGGCCTTCCTTCGGTCCGACATCTGCCGGTCAGTCCCGCTCGGGATCCGCGGCGCCTCCGATGGTAGCAACGCGCAATACAGTAAGAGCTACCGGAGTTCAGTCGATACGACGCCGACGGACGGCCGGTCGGCTACACCGCAAACGCCCGGCGAAGCACCTGAGCATGCAGGGCGCTGCTTTCCCGGGAGACCACCCACTCGGGTACCGCCGAATCGAAGCCATGGAACGTCGCCGCGACCACGTGCAGCTCGGTATGCACGTAGGCGTGCAGGAGCCGGTTGGCGTAGTCGATTGCTTCGTCTCGACACGGGTCGATCTCCGCACAGCTGATGAACGCCGGCGGCAGCCCTTCCAGGTTGGCCCGATGCGCCGGAACGTGGTGGGCTTTAGCGACACTGTGGCCTAGGTAATGGCCCCACGCCCGGCTGACCGCCGGGCCATTGAGGCCCGGCGTGCGCTGGAATTCTCGCCGCGACGGCGTGGCATCGGAGTCGAGCATCGGCTGGTGCAGGATCTGTACCCGGATCGGCGGCCCCTCCTCGTCGAACGTGCGCTGGGCCAGGCTTGCGACCAGTGCTGCGCCGGCGTCGCGGCCCATCACCGCCACTCGACTGCCGTCGGCGTCGAGGCGAGCAGCGTTGTCGATGGCGTAGCGGAACGCGGACTGCACGTCGTCGAGCGCGGCCGGGCACGGGTTCTCCGGCGCGAGCCGGTAGTCGACCGACACGACAAGGCATCCCGCGGCTCGGGCCAACTCCACACAGTGCGCGTGATCGGTGTCGAGGTTTCCGGTGACGAACGCGCCGCCGTGCGCATACAGCACCAGCGGCGCTGCGGACTTGGTTAGACCGCGGTAGAGCCGAAGGTCCAGCCGGGCGCCGCCCGGCCCGGTGATGGACCGCGGCTCGATGGCGACACCGCCGCTGTCGACAGCCGCGGCGCGCTCGGCGGCCAGTTCGTTGGCTTTCTCGCGATCGGCGGGCAGCGACTCGGTGCTGAACTCGACAATGTCAAGTTTGGCCGCGGCATCGCGCAGCGCCGGGTCGATTCTGCTCAGGCCTTGCGGCCGTGTGCGATTCGTGTCGGTCGTCATTGACCACCTTCCAGGTAGACCTGCGGTTCCATGTGTGGAAGATCCGGTAGCGCTCCCCCCGCGTCACCGCATCCTTAACAGGACCGCCCGTGCTGACCCGTCGACGAGCACATCGGTCGAGCGTAGCTACGACGGCACCGATGCTCGCTTCAAGCGGCTACCCGATGCGGGCCGAGTGCCGGTCATCGATACCGTTTCGGTTACCGTAAACACTACAACCGTTGGGCTTAGTTGCTATCTATATTATGATAGCTAGGTTCAACTCCGACAATTCGCTGACCAGGGCGGCGGCGGTTCCGCGCGAGCTGCCCCTACCGGTTGCTCAGGAGGCATGCTGATGACGATCAGCGCCGACCCGCACGGCCAATCCGTCACGCTCGACACCACGGGTGAGACCAGCCCCTACCCATTCTTCGAATACATGAGGCGCACGGAGCCGGTGTGGCACGGGGCTCTGATGGACCGTTCCAAGGTGCCGCCGGAGCTGCTGCCCGACGACGAGTGGGTCTTGTTCGACTACGACAGCGTCTTCCAGGCATTCCGTGACGACCGGATCTTCAGTTCCCATGCCTACGATCAGACCATCGGGCTGGTGATGGGCCACACCATCTTGGCGATGGGCGGCAAAGAGCATCACGACCACCGCAACCTGGTGGCCAAGGCTTTCCGGGCTACCGCGCTTGAGCGCTGGGAACCCTCGGTCATCGGGCCGGTCTGCGATCAGCTGGTCGACGAGTTCAAGAACGAAGGCACCGCCGACTTGGTGAAGGCGTTGACGTTCGAGTTTCCGACCCGCATTATCTCCACCCTGCTCGGGCTTCCCCGAGAGGATCTCGGTTTGTTCCGGCGCCTGTCTTTCGACCTGATTTCCATTCCGGTGGATATCGAGGCGGGACTGAGAGCCTCCATCGAGCTACACGACTATTTCCTCAACCAGGTGGAGCAACGGCGCCGCAACAACACCGACGACATCATCGGCGATCTGGTCAGCGCCGAGATCGACGGTGAGAAGCTCACCGACGAGGCGATCATCGCGTTCTTGCGGCTGCTGCTGCCCGCCGGGCTGGAAACCACCTACCGGTCGTCAGGCAATCTGCTCTACCTGCTGCTGACTCATCCCGAACAGTTGGCGATGGTCTACCAAGACCGGTCATTGATACCCGCCGCGATCGAAGAGGGCCTACGCTACGAAACACCGCTCACCACCGTGGTGCGCACCACCACCGAGGACGTCGAAATACGCGGCAAAACAATCCCTTCCGGCGCACAAGTCGATCTGTGCATGGGGTCGGCCAATCGCGACGAAACCCGCTGGAATGAACCCGACGTCTTCGACATCCGCCGGCCGCGCCAGGGCCACATCGCCTTCGCAGGCGGAATCCACATGTGCCTCGGTATGCACCTTGCCCGGCTGGAAACCCGCGTGATGCTCAACAGCTTGCTGGACCGGGTCGCCGACCTGGCGTTGGTGCCGGACGAGGACGCTAGGATCGTCGGGCTTACCTTCCGGTCGCCCAACAAGCTTCCGGTCACGTTCACGCCGGCGGCATGAAAAGCCGCGCTGCAATCCTGCACGATGTCGGCGGGCCGTGGTCGGTCGAGGAATTCGAGCTCGACCCACCCCGCGCCGGAGAGGTGTTGGTCGAGATGGCCGCGGCGGGATTGTGCCATTCCGACGACCACATCCTCAAAGGCGACTTGTCGGCGCCCAACGAGGTTCTTCGCTCGCTGGGTCTGCCGACCATGTTCCCGACCATCGGTGGCCACGAGGGGTCGGGCATCGTGCGCGAAGTCGGCGACGGCGTCACCGATTTCGCCCCGGGTGATCACGTGGTGACGTCGTTCGTCGCCGTCTGCGGGCAATGCCGCTGGTGCGCCACCGGCATGGAGTACCTCTGCGATGCCGGCATCGGCACTCTGACCCCGGGCATGCCCACCGACGGCACATTCCGCCATCACGCCGCCGACGGCAAGCCGCTGGGTCACCTTTCCAAGATCGGCGCGTTCGCCGAATACACTGTGGTGGCAGCGAATTCGCTGGTCAAGATCGAGCCGGAGTTGCCGCTGCTGTCAGCTGCACTGTTGTCGTGTGCGATCCCGACCGGTTACGGCTCGGCCGCTCACCGCGCCGGCGTGCGCGGCGGCGATACCGTCGTCGTTATCGGCGCCGGCGGCATCGGAACCGGGGCAATCCAGGGGGCGCGGATCAACGGCGCCGCCCAGATTGTCGCGGTCGATCCGGTGGATTTCAAACAGAAGTCGGCGTGTGAGTTCGGCGCCACGCATAGCACCGCAACCGTCGACGAAGCGCTCGACCTGGTGAGTGCCCTGACCTACGGGGTGATGGCCGACGCGGTCATCGTGTCGCCGTCACTGATCAGCGCCGAAGACGTGCGCAACGCGCTCAGGCTTACCCGCAAGGGCGGTACGTGTGTGCTCACCGGTATGAGCTCGCAGACTACCCGGTCGATCAAAATCGACTTGCAGGACTTCATATTGATGAACAAGACGCTGGCGGGCACCGTATTCGGCTCATGCAACCCGAAGGCGGACATCTCTCGGCTGGCCAAGCTATACGAAACCGGCCAGTTGCTGCTTGACGAGATGATCACCCGACGCTATCGGCTCGACGACATCAACGACGCCTACGCCGACCTGCTCAACGGTGAAATCATCAGGGGAGTCATCGATTTCCGAGTCAGTTAAGCCGGCGGGCTGTTATCGGTCTTCGCTGCCAGACGCTGCATTTGGCCATACGCGTCGATCGGGCTGTGCAGCGCCAAGCCACCGTCAGCGTGCACAACTTGGCCCGTCACCCAAGGCAATTCGAGCACGCCCACGATAGCCGCAGCCACGTCGGCGGCTTCCCCGAGCCGTCCCAGCGCGGTCCGCTCCTCCAGACCTTCCACCCAGCCGGGCAGCTGTTCCGGTTTGCCCAGCATCGGTGTTCGGGTGACGCCGGGTCCCACTGCGTTGACCCGGATACCGTAGTGGCCCCACTCCGCCGCCGCCACCTTGACCAGCATGTCGATCCCGGCCTTGGACACGCAGTAGGCCCCCATGCCGCGGTCGGCCAGCGTGCCGCTGATACTGGAGACCGCGACGATCGATCCACCTGTTCCGGCGTCGACCATCGCCTGGGCGGCGGCTCGCATGGTCAGCCAGGTGCCGGTGAGGTTCACCGCCAGTACCCGCTGCCACTCGTCAGGTGACAGCGCCAAGAGCATCCCGGATGCGCCGATACCCGCGCAGGCCACCATGCGGGTGGGCACACCATGGTCGCTGACGGTCCGGTCAATGGCCGCCTGAACCGCGTCGGGATCGCTGATATCGCATTCGATGTCGCCGCCGATCTGGTCCCAGACCACCACGTCATGGCCCGCGTCGCGCAGCAGCGCGGCGACCTCGCGCCCGATTCCGGAGCCGCCGCCCGTCACTACGGCACTCAAGGCAGTCGAGGGTCTCATACCGTGGACACCAGTTCACTTAAACGAGTAGCGAACCGGCAAGTGCTTGAGCCCACCCACGAACGTTGTGGCGACGAATTGCGGTTCTCCGGTCAGCTCAATGGTTTTCAATCGTGGCAGTAGCTCGGTGAAAAAGCTGTTCACCTCCATGCGGGCCAGCGCGGCACCCAGGCAGAAGTGCACCCCGTAGCCGAATGCCAAATGCTTGTTGGGATCGCGGCACACGTCGAAGCGGAAGGGGTCGTCGAAGACGTCCTCGTCGCGGTTGGCCGACACGTAGGACAGCAGCACCGACTCTCCAGCGGCGATCGGCACGCCGCGCACCGTGGCGTTCTCGGCAGCGGTGCGCATGAACTCCTTGACCGGGGTGACCCAGCGGATCATCTCCTCGGTGGCCAGCGGCATCAGGTCGAGGTTGTCCCGCAGTCTGAAAAGCTGATCCGGGTTTTCGATGAGCGCGAGCAGGCCGCCTGAGATCGTCGCACTGGTCGTGTCGTGACCCGCGGTGGCGACGATGAGGTAGTACGACACGGTGTCGATGTCCGACAGCGGCTCACC
>NZ_DASRBZ010000198.1:0-17125 GCF_035653355.1 Mycobacterium sp.
CGATGCGCACTGTGGAGCTTGTCAGCGCCGGCGCCGGCGGGACCGCGGCTCGGGTGGCGCTGTCGCCCGGTCACGGATACTTCACGCAGACCGTCGGTCAAGACCCCGCATCACCACCGGCCGGCTCGCTGTTCTGGATCGCAGACACCGGCGTCCGCTACGGCATCGACAACGAAGCCGGCGCGACCGGACACACCAAAGCGGTTGAGGCCCTTGGCCTGACACCGCCGCCGGTTCCGATTCCATGGTCAGTGCTCTCCCTGTTCGCGCCAGGGCCGACGCTGTCTCGCGCCGATGCATTGCTGGCCCACGACGGCCTGCCACCCGACACTCGACGCAGCCGCCAAGCAGCAGCCCAACAGGAGACCCGATGAGCCGCCTGATTTTCGAGGCCCGTCGCCGGCTGCCGCCGCCGACCACCCGCAAGGGCACCATCACCGTCGAGGCGCCGCCCGAACTGCCGCGGGTGATCCCGCCGTCGCTGCTGCGGCGCGCGCTGCCATACCTGATCGTGATCCTGATCGTCGGGATGATCGTGGCGATGGTCGCCACTGGGATGCGGCTGATTTCCCCACAGACGCTGTTCTTCCCGTTCGTGCTGCTGCTGGCCGCTACCGCGCTGTACCGCGGGACCGACAACAAGACGCGCACCGAGGAAGTCGACGCTGAACGCGCCGACTACCTGCGTTACCTGTCGGTGGTTCGCGACAACATCCGCACCCAAGCCGCCGAGCAGCGGGCGGCGGCCGAATGGTCACATCCCGACCCGACGGAGCTGGCGAGCATCCCTGGGTCCCGCCGGCAATGGGAGCGCGATCCGAACGACTCCGATTTCCTGGTGGTGCGCGCCGGCCGGCACACGGTGCCGCTGGCCACCTCAGTGCGGGTCAACGACATCGCCGACGAGATCGACCTTGAACCGGTGTGCCACAGCGCATTGCGCAGCTTGCTGGACACCCAGCGCACGGTGCGCGACGTGCCGGTCGGCATCGACTTGGCCAAGGTGTCGCGCATCACTGTGCTGGGCGAGGCCGACGAGGTGCGGGGCGCATTGCGCGCCTGGGTCGCCCAGGCGGTGACGTGGCACGACCCGACGGTGCTCGGGATCGCTTTGGCCACACCGGATCTGGAAGCCTCAGACTGGTCGTGGCTGAAATGGTTGCCCCACGCCGACATTCCCGGCCAGCTCGACGGTGTCGGCCCGGCCCGTTACCTGTCGACCAACCCCGACGAGCTGGCCGCGCTGCTTGGCCCGGCGCTCGCGGATCGCCCAGCGTTCACCGGCGGCTCGGCTGAAGCGTTGCGGCACCTACTGATCGTCGTCGACGATCCGGACTACGAGCTGAACGCCTCGGCGCTTTCGGCCGCCCGAGCCGGCGTGACCGTCATTCAACGGTCGGCGACACCCCCGCACCGCGAACAGTATCCGGATCCCGAGCGTCCGATTCTGCGGATCACGAACGGGCGCATCGAGCGTTGGCAGACCGGCGGCTGGCAGCGCTACATCGACACCGCCGACCAGCTCGACGCTGACGAAGCCAACCACCTGGCCCGTCTGCTGTCGCGCTGGGACTCCAACCCCACCCACGCCGGGCTGCGGTCGGCGGCCACCCGGGGCGCCACCTTCACCACCTTGCTGAGAATTCCCGACGCCTCCCGGCTCGACGTGCCCGCACTGTGGGCGCCGCGGCCCCGCGAGGAGGAACTGCGGGTCCCGATCGGCGTCACCGCGACCGGCGAGCCGCTGATCTTCGACCTGAAAGACGAAGCCGAAGGCGGGATGGGCCCGCACGGGCTGATGATCGGTATGACCGGCTCCGGCAAGTCGCAGACACTGATGTCAATCCTGTTGTCGCTGTTGACAACCCACTCGGCTGACCGGCTCATCGTCATCTACGCCGACTTCAAGGGAGAGGCCGGCGCCGACAGCTTCCGCAACTTCCCCCAGGTCGTCGCGGTCATCTCGAACATGGCCGAAAAGAAGTCGCTGGCCGACCGGTTCGCCGACACGCTGCGCGGCGAAGTGGCCCGCCGCGAGGTGCTGCTGCGGGAGGCCGGACGGCGGGTTCAGGGCAGCGCGTTCAACTCGGTCACCGAATACGAAAACGCGATCGCGGCCGGACACGACCTGGCCCCGATCCCGACGCTGTTCGTGGTCGCCGACGAGTTCACCCTGATGCTGGCCGACCATCCCGAATATGCCGAGCTTTTCGACTACGTGGCCCGCAAAGGCCGCTCGTTCCGCATCCACATTCTGTTCGCCTCGCAGACGCTGGACGTGGGCAGGATCAAGGACATCGACAAGAACACCTCCTACCGGATCGGATTGAAGGTGGCCAGTCCGGCGGTGTCGCGGCAGATCATCGGCGTGGAGGACGCCTACCACATCGAATCCGGCAAGGAGCACAAGGGCGTGGGCTTCCTGGTTCCCGCTCCCGGCGCCGCGCCGATCAAATTTCGCAGCACGTACGTCGACGGGATTTACGAACCGCCCCGGGCCACGAAAACGCTTGTGGTGCATTCGGCTCCCGAGCCGAAGCTGTTCACCGCGGGCCGGGTCGAACCGGACCCGGAAACGGTGCTGGCCGGAACCGATGAGGAGGAGCCGACCCGCCCACCGCGCAAGCTGATCGCCACGATCGGCGAGCAGCTGGCCCGCTACGGCCCGCGCGCGCCCGAGCTGTGGCTGCCGCCGCTGGACGACGCGATCCCGTTGAACACTGTGCTGGCGCGCGCGGCCATACCGCCGCGGCAATGGCGCTGGCCGCTGGGTGAGATCGACAAGCCCTTCGAGATGCGCCGGGACCCACTGGTTTTCGACGCATTGTCGTCAGCCGGAAACATGGTCATCCACGGCGGCCCGAAATCCGGCAAATCCACTGCGTTGCAGACGTTTATCCTGTCGGCCGCTAACCTGCACTCGCCGCGCGAGGTGACGTTCTACTGCCTGGACTACGGCGGCGGTCAGCTACGCGCGGTCGAAGACCTGGCACATGTCGGCAGCGTGGCCTCGCCGCTGGAACCCGAACGCATCCGGCGCACCTTCGGCGAACTCGAGCAACTGCTGCTGTCGCGTCAGCGGCGGGAGGTGTTCAGGGACCGGCGCGGCAACGGCTCCTCCGGCGTCGACGACGGGTACGGCGAGGTGTTCCTCGTCATCGACAACATCTACGCGTTCGGCCGCGACAACACCGACCAGTTCAACACCCGAAACCCGTTGCTGGCCAAGGTCACTGAGCTGGTTAACATCGGGTTGGCCTACGGCATCCACGTGGTTATCACCACGCCCAGCTGGCTAGAGGTGCCGCTGGCGATGCGCGACGGGCTGGGTCTGCGCCTCGAGCTCAAGCTGCACGACGCGCGCGACAGCAACGTGCGCGTCGTCGGGGCGCTGCGCCGCCCCGCCGAGGCGGTGCCGCCCGACCAGCCGGGCCGAGGCCTGACCATGGCCGCCGAGCACTTCCTGTTCGCCGAACCCGACCTGGACCAGGTGGCCGAGATCAACGCCCGCTACCCCGGTGTCAGCGCACCGCCGGTGCGGTTGTTGCCGACGAACTTGCCGCCGAGCGCGGTCGGGAACATCTACCCGGGTCCGGAGCGGGTAGTCATCGGCCAGCGCGAAGAGGACCTGGCACCGGTCGAGCTCAACTTCACGGACAACCCGCTGCTAATGGTGTTGGGCGACACCAAGTCTGGCAAGACCACGCTGCTGCGCCACATCATCCGCACGGTCCGCGACCACTCCGCCCCGGACCAGGTCGCGTTCACCGTGGTGGACCGCCGGCTGCATCTCGTCGACGAACCGTTGTTCCCCGACAACGAATACACGGTCAATGTCGACCGGGTGCTGCCGGTGATGCTCGGCCTGTCGGCGCTCATCGAGTCGCGCCGCCCGCCGGCCGGCATGTCTGCGGCGCAACTGACCAATTGGAACTACCAAGGCCACACCCACTACCTGATCATCGACGACGTCGACCAAATACCCGACACTCCGGCGATGAGCGGCGCATTCGTCGGCCAGCGGCCGTGGACCAGCCTCATCGGGCTGCTGTCGCAGGCCAGCGACCTGGGGTTGCGGGTGATCGTCACCGCACGGGCCACCGGATCGGCCCACGCTTTGATGACCAGCCCGCTGCTGCGCCGGCTCAACGAGCTTCAGGCGACCACGCTGATGTTGTCGGGTAATCCGCAAGACGGCGGCAAGATCCGTGGACAGCGGTTCGGCCGACTGCCAGCCGGGCGGGCAATCCTCTTGGGCGACACCGATGTTCCGACGTATGTGCAGTTGGTCAATCCGCTCGTCGACGAAAGTGTGACCGTTGACGGTCGGTGAGATTTACCGGAAGGAGAAGTTGTCATGACGCTACGAGTTGTTCCCGAAGGCCTGGCCGCGACCAGTGCTGCGGTCGAGGCGCTGACCGCGCGGTTGGCGGCCGCGCATGCCGGTGCCGGCCCGTTGATCACCGGCGTGATACCGCCGGCGGCTGACCCGGTTTCACTGCAGACGGCGGTCGGGTTCAGCGCGCAGGGCAGCGAGCACGCCGCGGTGGCCGCCCAGGGCGTCGAGGAGCTGGGCCGCGCCGGCGTTGGTGTCGGTGAGTCCGGTGTCAGTTACGCCACCGGTGATGCGGCCGCGGCGTCGACGTATATGGTCGCCGGCTCCTGACGATGACCGCACCGATCTGGATGGCTTCGCCGCCGGAGGTGCATTCGGCGCTGTTGAGCGCCGGGCCGGGCCCGGGTTCGTTGTTGGCGGCGGCGGGAGCGTGGTCGTCGCTGAGCGCCGAATATGCCTCGGCGGCAAGCGAGCTCAGCGCGCTCGTGAGCCAGGCCCAAAGCTCGTGGGAAGGACCCAGCGCGGCACAGTACGCGGCCGCCCACATGCCGTATCTGGCGTGGCTGACCCAGGCCAGCCTCAACAGCGCAGGTGCAGCCGCCCAGCATGAGACCGCCGCGGCGGCCTACACCACGGCGCTGGCCGCGATGCCCACCTTGGGGGAGTTGGCCGCCAACCACGCCATCCACGCGGTGTTGGTGGCGACCAATTTCTTTGGCATCAACACGATTCCGATCGCCCTCAACGAAGCGGACTACGTGCGGATGTGGGTGCAGGCGGCCACCACGATGGCCACCTATCAGGCCACCTCTGGCGCCGCGTTGGCGTCGGCGCCGCGCACCACGCCAGCGCCGATGGTGGTCCAACCCGGTGTCGGCGAGGCCGGTAACGCCATGGCTACCGCGGCGCAGACCAGCGCGCATGCTCAGGCCGCCCAAGCCGGGACGTCGCTGAACCTGTCGGATATCTGGTCGCAGTTACTGCAATTCCTGCGAAACCCGCTGGGCAGCTTGCAGCAGATGCTGAGCGCCTTCGCGGCGAATCCGTTGGCGGCGCTGATCGCCTACGGGCCCTTCCTGTTCTTCGTCGGTGCCTTCGCCGCCTACGAAGTGCTCTCACCGATAGCGACGTACGGGCCCATGCTGGCGCTGGCGGTGGCACTGCCGATCATTCTCGGCCTCGGCCTTAACTACCTGCAGTCGCTGACCCCGCCGGTCGAGGCCGCCGAGGTCCCCGGCGTTGTCGGAGCCGCTCCGGTGACACCGGCCGGCCAACCGTCCGCGACCATCTCGCCCGTCGCGGCACTGGCCCCGACGGTGGCGAGCCCGGCGCCAGTCTCGACTGCTGCGCCCGCAGCGGCCCCGGCCGCCCCGGCGGGCGCCGCCGCGCCAGCAGGAGCCGCTGGATTCGGCTATGTGGTCGGCGGCATCGACCCGGACGCCGAAGGCGGCCCGACCCTGCACGACCGCGAGGGCGCCAAGACGCCGGGTTCAGTTGTGCCGGCAGCAGCAGCGGCGGCACGGGTACCGAGCCGCGAGGAGGCCCGCGCCCGGCGCCGTCGTCGCGCGAAGCAGCGCGGGCACGGCGATGCGTTCATGGACATGAACGTCGACGTCGATCCCGACTGGGGCCCACCGCAGCAGGAGCACGTCACCTCGACCGCAACCTCCGATACGGGTGCGGGGCCGCTGGGCTTCGCCGGGACCGTGCACAAGGACAGCGTTGCCGAAGCCGTGGGGTTGACGACGCTGGCCAGCGACGAGTTCGGGGAGGGGCCTCGGATGCCGATGATGCCGGGCAGCTGGGAACACGACGAGCCCACCGACGGGGAGGGGGCAGAGCGCAACTGACGAAAAGCATTGCAGGACAAGGTAGGCAGTCAAAAAGAAAGGGAAAGCAATGAGTATGTTGGATGCTCATATTCCGCAGTTGGTGGCCGCACAGTCGGCGTTTAGCGCCAAGGCGGCGTTGATGCGCTCGACGATCGGGCAAGCCGAGCAGGAAGCGATGTCGGCGCAGGCGTTTCACGTGGGGGAGTCGGCCGCGGCGTTTCAGGCCGCCCACGCCCGGTTTGTGGCGGTAGCGGCCAAGATCAACACGCTGCTGGATATCGCCCAAGCCAACCTCGGTGACGCCGCGGGCACCTACACCGCCGCCGATGCCGCCGCCGCCTCCACCTACACCGGTTTCTGAGCTGTCGAGACTTAACGGAAAGGGTTTGTGATGTCGCAGATCATGTACAACTACCCGGCCATGCTGGCGCATTCTGCCGATATGGCCGGTTATGCGGGCACCCTGCAGGCGTTGGGCTCGGACATCGCCAGCGAGCAGGCGGCCTTGTCGAGTGCCTGGCAAGGCGACACCGGGATGACGTATCAGGCGTGGCAGGCGCAGTGGAACCAGGCCATGGAGCAGCTGGTGTTGTCGTATCGGGCGATGGCCGGCACCCATGAGACCAACACCACCTCGATGCTGGCCCGCGACCAAGCCGAAGCCGCCAAATGGGGCGGCTGACAAAGGTGAGCTCCGCAACCTAGATGGACGCTGAGCCCAACGCCGTCGAGCTGACCGTCGAGCAGGCGTGGTGCATCGCGGAAACCGTTGGCGCCGGGACGTTTCCATGGGTGCTCGCGATCACCACGCCGTACTACGACGCTGCCCAGCGAGGCGCGTTCATGGAGGCGCAGACCGCCGAACTGAAGCGGATGGGCCTGGTGTCGCCGGACGGCGTCGTCAACCCGGCGGTGGCCGATTGGATCCGGGTGGTGTGCTTCCCGGAACGGTGGCTGGACCTGCGCTACGTGGGACGGTCCGCGGCCACCGGCAGCGACGAGATGCTGCGCGGAATCGTCGCCCGGCGCGACGAGCGGACCGTGGTCGCGCTGCGCAACGCGCAGCTGGTCACGTTCACGTCGATGAAAATCGACGACCCGCGGGCGCTGGTCCCGGTCCTCGCTGTCGGGCTGGCGCAGCGATCGCCAGCGCGCTTCGACGAGTTCAGCCTTCCGGCCCGAGTGGGCGCCCGCGCCGACGAGCGGCTGCGCGCCGGTGCCCCGCTCACCGAAGTCCTTGACTACCTGGGTATTCCCGAGTCCGCGCGTCCGGTGGTCGAGTCGGTGTTCACTGGGCCGCGCAGCTACGTCGAGGTGGTTGCCGGCTGCCGCCGCGACGGCCAGCACACCACCACCGAGGTCGGAATGAGCGTGGTGGACACCACCGCCGGCCGGGTACTGGTCAGTCCGTCACGGGCCTTCGACGGCGAATGGGTGTCGACGTTTCGGCCCGGGACACCGTTTGCGATTGCCGTCGCGATCGAGCAGTTGATGTCCGAATTACCCGACGGCCATTGGTTTCCGGGCCTGCGGCTGTCCCGAGATTTCACCAGCCAGTCGCCGTAGCACTGGCCCACGAAGAGAGAAAGAGAACCCATGTCCCACCAACGTCTGAGGACCCGGTGATGTCGAGCGCTGTGATGCCGATCGTGCGGGTCGCCGTCCTCGCCGAGAGCCGGCTGACGGAAATGGCCCTGCCCGCGGAACTGCCGTTGCGCGAAATCTTGCCCGCGGTCCAGCGTTTGGTGGCTCCCGACGGCGACACCGACGTCGAGCAGGCGGCGACACCGACTCGGCTCAGCCTCGCGCCGATCGGTGGGGCACCGTTCAGCCTCGACGCCAGCTTGGACACGGTCGGGGTCGTCGACGGCGACTTGCTCGCGTTGCAGCCGCTACCCACCGGTCCGGCGGCGCCCGGCATCGTCGAGGACATCGCCGATGCCGCGGTGATTTTCTCCGCTTCGCGGTTTAAACCGTGGGGCATCGTCCATATCCAGCGCGGGGCGCTGGTCGCGGTCGTCGTCGCGATCCTGGCGGCTAGCGGGCTAGCGGTCACCCATCGCGTCGTCACCAAGGCCCCAGTGGGGCTGTTCGCCGTCAGCGCGATCGCGGTGCTGACCGCGCTGGCCGGTTTGGTGAGCAGGGCGCGTTCACCGCGCGCCGGCGTCGCGTTGTCGATCGCCGCGCTGGTGCCGATCGCCGCCGCCCTGACATTGGCGGTACCCGGCGCATTCGGGCCCGCCCACGTGATGCTGGCTGCGGCCGGAGTCGCCGCGTGGTCGCTGATCAGCCTGATCCTGCCCACCCGCGATCGTGAGCTCGCCATCGGGGTCTTCACCGCCACCACGGTGTTGGGGATTGCGGTGCTGCTGGCCGCCGGCGCCGAATTGATCTGGCAGCTCCCGCTTTTGAGCATCGGATGCGGATTGATCGTGGTGGCGCTGCTCGTCACCATCGAGGCGGCTCAATTGTCTGCGCTGTGTGCGCGCTTCCCGTTGCCGGTGATCCCCGCGCCGGGGGACCCCACGCCGTCGGCGCCGTCGGTGCGCGTCCTGGAAGACCTGCCCCGGCGGGTGCGTGTCAGCGACGCCCACCAGAGCGGCTTCATCGCCGCCGCTGTGCTGCTCAGCGTGCTGGGATCGGTGGCCATCGCGCTGCGCCCGGAGACGGTGCCGGTGCTGGGCTGGTATGTCATCGCGGCCAGCGCGGCGGCAACCGCGCTGCGCGCCCGGGTCTGGGATTCGGCCGCCTGTAAGGCCTGGCTGTTGGCCGAGCCGTATCTGGTCAGCGTGGTGCTGCTGGTGTTCTACACCGCAACCGCACGCTATGTGCCGGCATTGGCCGTGGCCGGGGTCCTTACTGCGCTGGTGTTGGTGTGGGTGATGGTTGCTCTGAATCCGCCGATTGCTTCACCGGACAGTTACTCGCTACCGCTGCGGCGGCTGGTGGGCTTTGCCGCGTCCGGTCTCGACGGCTCCCTGATTCCAGTCATGGCTTATCTGGTGGGCCTGTTCGGCTGGGTGCTCAATCGATGACACGCTTTGGATTGGCCTGCCTCACCGCGGTTTTGGCTGCGGTGATGTGGACCTGTCCATCGGCGCTGGCGATCACCCCGCCGGTCGTCGACCCCGGCGTGAAGCCGCCGGACGGCGCCCCGGGGCCGGTGCAGCCGATGGAGCGGCGCGCCGAGTGCAGCACCTCCGCCGTCATGCCGGGCACCGACCCCGGCTTCACGACACCCAACCAGGTGATGCTCAATCTCCCTGCCGCATGGCGTCTTTCACGGGGTGAGGGCCAGTTGGTGGCGGTCGTCGACACCGGGGTGCGGCCCGGGCCGCGGCTGCCCAACGTCGATCCCGGTGGGGATTATCTGGAGACAACCGACGGGCTCACCGACTGCGACGGGCACGGAACGCTGGTGGCCGGTATCGTCGCCGGCCAGCCGGGCGACGACGGGTTCTCCGGTGTGGCGCCGGCCGCGCGGCTGCTGTCGCTGCGGGCGGCGTCCGGCAAGTTCATGCCGAAGATGCCGGGCGGAGACCCGACGCTGGCCCAGGCGTCGGCCGATGTGGCCGCGCTGGCCCGGGCGGTCGTGCACGCCGCCGACCGCGGCGCCCGGGTGATCACCATCTCCACCGTGACCTGCCTGCCGGCCGACCGCGGCGTCGACCAGACAGCGCTCGGCGCGGCGATCCGCTATGCGGCGGTGGACAAGGACGCGGTGATTGTGGCCGCGGCCGGCAACACGGGGACCACCGGTTCATTCGGCGGCGGCACGGCGTGCGAGTCGAACCCGCTAACCGACCTGAGCCGCCCCGAGGACCCACGCAACTGGTCCGGCGTCACGTCGGTGTCCGTCCCGTCGTGGTGGCAGCCCTACGTGCTGTCTGTGGCGTCGCTGACGCCGGAGGCGCAACCGTCGAAGTTCACGATGGCCGGCCCGTGGGTCGGAATCGCCGCGCCGGGCGAGAACATCGTGTCGGTCAGCAACCGCGACGACGGCGGCTTGGCCAACGCGCTGCCCAACGAGAAACAACAGTTGATTCCGCTGAACGGCACCAGCTATGCGGCCGGCTACGTGGCGGGCGTCGCGGCGCTGGTTCGCAGCAAGTATCCGCAGCTGACCGCGACGCAAGTGATGCAACGCCTCACCGCTACCGCGCACAAGGGCGCCCGGGCACCCTCCAACGTCGTCGGTGCCGGCACCGTGGACCCGGTCGCTGCATTGACCTGGGATCTGCCGGCCGCCACCGATTCGCAAGCACCGGCGGTCAAGCAACTCCCCGCCCCGCCGGAGCCGGCACCGAAAGACCCCACACCGCGGATCGTCGCCTTCGCCGGCACTGCGGTCCTCGCGCTGGCCGTCGCGGTTGTCGCCGCGATCGCCGCGCGCCGACGAAAGGAGCCCACTTCGTGAGCGTGCGCCGATCGACCGTCTGGCCGGGCACCGGACGCGTCACGCTAGTGTTGCTGGCGATCGTGTCCGCCGCGCTGGCCTACCCCTGGCAGTCGCTGCGCGACCGTTGGGTGCTCGGCATGGCCGCCGCCGTGGTGATCCTGCTGTTGGCACGGTGGCGCGGGCTCTACGTCACCACGATCCTGCGTCGCCGGGTGGCGATGATCCGACGCAACAGCGGCCTGCGGCCGGACCGCGAACCCGGCATCGATGTGCGGGCCACCGCACTGCTGCACGTCAGGCCCCCGACGGAAAACGTTGACGCGCTTCCGCTTCCGCTTATGGCGGCCTACCTGGACCGCTACGGCATCCGCGCCGACGTCATCCGCATCACCAGCCGCGACACCGGATCGGACACCGGCGTGCCGCAGCGGGAGACTTGGATCGGGATGACGGTGTCGGCGGCGGACAACCTGGCCGCCCTTCAAGCCCGTTCGCCGCAGATTCCCTTAACCAAGACCACCGAGGTGGCGGTGCGCCGGCTCGCCGACCACCTACGCGAGCACGGATGGACGGTCAGCACGGCCGCAGCAGACGACATTCCACGGCTGTTCCCCCGCTCGGCGCGGGAAAGCTGGCGGGGTATCCGCGACCGGCACACGGAATGTGTTGCGGCCTACCGGGTTAACGTCGATGCGGCACTGCCCGACATGCTGGCGGCCATCCGGTCGCACGCCTCCCGCGAGACCTGGACGGCGCTGGAGATCAGCGGCGACCAAGACCGGCCTACGCTGGCCGCGGCTTGCGCATTCCGCACCGAAGGCCGACCCAGCGCCAGCGCGCCGCTGCCGGGACTCACACCGCAGAACGGAAACCACTGGCCCGCGCTGATGGCACTGGACCCGCTGTCCACGCGGCGTCTGGACGGACACACCGATGTACCGGTCAGCCTGCTGGAAAGGCTGCGGTGGCCCAGCGCCGCATCAGCTCTTGTGCCATCGAGGCCGCGGCACGCGGCAGCGGTGTGAACGCCAGCTGTTCAGGGATGCGCGGCAAGGAACGTTTCGTTCGACAGCCCGGCAGCGAATTCGGCCACGTCGAACGGCCGGTCAAGCCGCGCGTGAAGCTTCTTCGGATCGACGAGCCGGCTGATCTCGGCAGTCTGGCGGGCGAATAGCCGTCCGATCCGTGGGTAGAGCCGGCGCATGAGCGCCCGCTCGAAGGAAGTGCAGCGCGCCGCGCAGTAACCGACGTGACCGATCTCGTCGGTGAGGATCTCGCTGTAGAGCCGCTCGATGCGGGCGGCCACGTCTGGTTCGTCGGCGAACAGTTCGACCCCGACGCAACGCAACTCGTCGAACATGACGCAACCGGCCATCTCGGCCGCGCCCACGAACGCGAATCCGATTCTATCCGGCAGGAATACGGCGACCTTGACGAACTGACGCATCACGAGCGGCGGCGGGACGATCTGGAACGGCAGACCGAACATGTCCAGCACATACGCCAGTAGACGGGTGTGGTAGTGCTCCTCGAGCTCCATGTACACCCGCTCCGGTGGTATGTCATCGCCGCTGTTGAACCCGTAGGTCTCCCCTAGGCCGACCCCGAACCGCTCGGCCTGATTCAGCTTGGCGGTGGCCAACAAGAACAACATGGGTCGGTCCAGGCTCGGCTCGGGTTGGCGGCGGCGCAGGTTACGCAGGAACACCGCCCGGTCAATCGCGCATGTTGATCGAACGGGATTGGCCTCCAACGCGCCGAAGAATTCCTCGCGGCTGGCAAGCCGCCGATGCAGCAAATCGGCATCGCCGTCGCGTCGCGCTAGATAGCTGCGGTAGCCCTCGATACCCAAGGCGTTCATCGGTCCTCGATTCCTTGAACAATTGTCTTGACATATTGGTCGAGCAGGGCATTCCGTTTCCGCGGCGCGGCGCCGCAAGTGGCCAGCAACGCGAACAGCCCGGTCAGGAAGATGACTGCGAGTTCGCTGGCGTCGGCATGTTGCGACACTCGTCCTGCAGCCTGCGCGGCGGCAATCGCGGCGATGAGGAACTCGGCCAGCGGATGCTCAATCAACTCGTCGTCGACCGGCCGGGTCGCCGAAAAGTGCAGCCCCAGCATGTCTCTGAATACCACCGGGCCTAATCGCCGTTCGGCCGCGAGCACCTGACGCACCAGCAGCGTGAGCAACGACATCAGATCGCCGGGCTCCGCCTTTTCAAGCCGGGCCACGATGCCGGCCTCCTCGGCGCGCTCCAGCTCGACCAGCACGTGCTCTTTGGTCGGGAAGTGGAAATAAAACGTGCCACGCGACACGCCGGCCGCCGCGGCGATGGCTGCAACGTCTGCGCCTGACAAACCGGAACGGCCGATTTCGGCCACGGTGGCTTCGAACACCCGCCTGCGCGTCTGGAGTCGCTGCGCCGCGCGCACGCCGCCAACCGCCGAACCGAGTTCTTTGGTCGCTTTCGTCTCAGCCACGACGGCTAGCGTACCCAACTCGCTTACACTCGTCAATGACAGTCGTCAGTGAACATAGTGTGCGATTCAGTGTGCGATTAGGCGGAGGTGGTGGAGACGCCGGACCAAAATGCTGGGCAGCCACTCACCGATGTCATCGGTCTCGATCCAAGTTGTCCGCTTCAGCAGGCTCATAAGAACAACGCGAGCCTCCAGTCGGGCCAGCGCGGCGCCGACGCAGAAGTGCACGCCCCTGCCGAAGGCCAAATGGTTCTTGGTGGCGGGCCGGTCAAGTCGGAATTCGCCGGGCCGGTCGAACTTGGCCGGGTCTCGGTTGGCCGCACCCCAAAGAAGCAACAGGTGCGCATCGGCCGGCAGCGCGACACCGGCGAGGGTGGTGTCGCGACGGACATGTCGGTAGTGGCCGCGGAACGGCGGCTCGTAACGCAAAACCTCTTCAATGAATGGCTCTAAGAGTGCCGGCCGGTCTCGAACTTGGCGCTGGATGTCGGCGCGGCTCGCAAGGATCCAGGCCGCGCTACCCAGTAGCGAGGCGGTGGACTCGCCCCCGGCGCTAAACAGCGTGAGCATGATCCCGAGCGCGTGCAACTGCTCGAGATCTCCTGCCGCACAGCGGCCAGCAAGATCCGACAGCAGTGTCGGCCGCGGTTGCGTGGAAGCCTTACCGAAATGTTCGATGACGTAGCCCCCGAGTTCCATAGCGGCCGCCGCGGCCGCGTCGAGCTGCTCGGCAGCGACAATCCCGTCCAGCATGGTGGTGGTCGCATACGCCCAATGCGTGAGCTGGTCGACGTCGTCGTCGGGGACGCCGATCAACCGCGCGACAACCATCATCGGCAATCGATTGGCGATACTGCTCATCCACTCGATACGTCCGCAGCGGGCGTTCACAGCCCAGAGTCGATCGGCGGTCTCGGCAACGAACGACTCAATGGCGCGCAGCCGTTTAGCCGCCAGATGTGGGATCAGCAGCTTCCGGTGCAGCGCATGCACTGGATCATCGGCGGTCGCCAAAGCGTGTGACGGATCGCCAAGCGGCGCCATGTGGAATGGGGTCAGCGTTCCATCGTCGTGGTACACCATGGTCGCGGTCAGGTTCGACGAGAAATCATGCACGCGCGCAAGAACTTCGAGCAGCGCGTCCCAGCCGGCAACCAGGTAGAACTCAGACTCGCCTAGCCGGTGCACCGGCCCAGCGGCATGCATCCGGGCATAGAACGGGTAGGGATCCTGCAGGGCGGCGGGACCGAAGAACGCGGCGGGATCGGCGAGGACAGCGGGCACAAGTTCAGGCTGAACGCCGGTTCGCCGCGGGGTCAACGCTGCGGGACAAACCTGACAAGCCCCCATTGAAACAAAAGCTTGTTAATTCTCAGCGAGGCCCGTTGAGCTGCAGCTCACTGCGAAATGTCGGCTTGAAAGCTTCTCACCGTGCGAAATGCCCGATGAGATTCTGGCGCCCGTATTTGGGTAGCGTTTCTGCATGAGCCGCGAGGACTGGTTGATCGGACAGGACCGCGCTTCCGTGGCCGCCGAGCGCATCTATCGCGCCGCCGCTGAGCTAATCGCCCGTCACGGATTTGACGCCTTCACGATCGAGGCACTGGCCCGCAAAGTCCACTGTTCACCGGCTACCATCTACCGCCACGCGGGAGGCAAAGCGGTGATCCGTGATGCTGTGACTCTGCGCCTCGCATCGCGCATCCTCGCCACCGTGCGTGAGGCTATCGACGGCCTCACCGGCGCTGAACGCATAGTCACGGCATCTGCGGTCGCACTGCAACACATCCGCGCTGAACCATTAGCGCAAGTGATGGGGCGCGCGATCCACGACCCAGACGCCGATCAATGGGTCACCAGGTCGCCGCTCATCGCTGCGCTGGCCCAAGAAATGATCGGTTCGGCCAACGCCGATCCGGTCGCCGCGCAATGGCTCATCCGCGTAGTGCTCGCACTGTGGTCTTGGCCGCCTGCAGATCCCGACATCGAGCTGCAAATGCTGCAACGGTTCCTGGGCCCACCATTTGCCAAACTAAAGACCAACACCCATTAGCCACTGATCGACCCGGTTGATTGCGTCGACGAGGTCAGTTGAATAGTCGGGCGGCGTTCTCGTAGAACACCGCGCGCAACCAGTCGTCGTCGATACCAGGAAGCTGGGTAATCGACCGCATGGCTTGAACGTAGCCGTGGGGGATGTTCGGGAAGTCGCTGCCGAACAGGATGCGATCGCCCAACTGTGGCAACCGATATAGCTGCGATCGCGGAAACGGCATGGTTTCTTCGGCGAACGGCGTGAAGACCATCGTGGTGTCCAACCGAACCTCCGGATAGTGCTCGCAGAGGTCGAGAAACTCTACGTATTCCGGCATGCCCATGTGCGCAATGATCAACGGCAGCTGCGGATAACGGCCGAGCAGGCGATGAATGGGTTCAGGCCCGGTGTACTCGCCCACCGCCGGGCCGGACCCGCAGTGGATGATGACCGGAATTCCGGCGTCCTCGATGAGTCCCCAAACCTGTTCCAGCAGTGGGTCATTCGGATCGTAGCGGCCGACCTGGATATGAGCCTTGAAAACCCGGACGCCACCGCAGATGGCTTTCTCGACATATTCGGCGGCCTCGGGTTCCGGGTAAAACGTCGCGGTGGCAAGGCAGTCGGGCGTGTAGCGTGCGAACTGCGCGGCCCACTGGTTCAGCCATGCCGCCATTTGTGGTTTGTGCGGGTAGACCAGCGCGGTAAACCGGCGCACCCCGAACTGCCGCAGTGTCTGCAGCCGTCGAGATTCGTTGATGCGGTAGGCAATCGGCCAGGGCCGCCCGACGAGTGGACCGGCCGAGTCGAAGTAACGCCACACCTTGTCCAGCACCGACTTGGGCATGAAATGGGTATGCACGTCGATCACACCGGGCAGCCCTAATGCCGACCAGATCTGCCGCACCTGTGCGGCCTCGTCGGCGGGCGCGGCGTACCCGGCGGTCTGGTGGGGCATCGGTTGTCCTCGCTCGGTAAGGGTCGAGTAATACCGTTGTCTATATCAGCCGACGCTCGGCCGCGTTGAGCAGGAGGGCCAACATGTGGGACCCGGACATTTACCTGGCCTTTGCCGGTCACCGTGCCCGCCCGTTTTACGACCTGCTGTCCCGCGTCGGCGCGGAACGGCCGCGCCGGGTCGCCGACCTCGGGTGCGGGCCGGGCCATCTCACCCTGCAGCTCGCGCGGCGCTGGCCCGACGCGGTGATCGAGGCGCTGGACAGCTCACCGGAGATGGTCGAAGCGGCCCGCGAGCGCGGCGTCGACGCCACGGTCGGCGACCTGCGGAACTGGACGCCGCGGCGCGACACCGACGTGGTGATCAGCAACTCCTCGATGCAGTGGGTGCCCGAGCACGCCGACCTATTGGTCCGGTGGGCCGGTCACCTGGCGGCCGGCTCGTGGATCGCCGTGCAGATGCCCGGCAACTTCGAGTCACCGTCGCACGCGGCGTTTCGCGCAGTGGCCCGTCGCGAGCCGTTCGCGAAAGCCTTGCGCGACGTGCAATTTCGGGTCGGCGCCGTCGTTCACGGTCCGGCCTATTACGCCGAGCTGCTGATCGACGCCGGGTGCACGGTCGATGTCTGGGAGACCACCTACCTACACCAGCTGACCGGCGAGCATCCGGTGTTGGACTGGATCAGCGGCACTGCGCTGCTGCCCGTGCAGGAACGGCTTAGCGACGAGCAGTGGCAGCAGTTCCGCGATGAGCTGGTTCCATTGCTCGCCGACGCTTACCCGCCCCGTCCCGACGGCACCACCTTCTTCCCATTCCGGCGGGTGTTCGTCGTCGCCCAGGTGCGCTAGCTCTCGGCGAGTCCTTACACCGGAAGCCCTTTTTGCTGCGCCTCTTCGCGGTAGCGGTCCACCCATTCATCCGAGCGCTGATCGGCTTGGCGTTCCAGCACCGGCTCCGGCGCCAGTCGGCGATCGACGCCGAGCGCCTCCAGGACATCGCCGACGATCGTGGTCAGGTTGCGCCACAGCACCGGATACGAGACATCGATCGGGGTGATGTTCTCCTCGGCGAACCAATTGCGCCA
>NZ_DASRBZ010000199.1:0-7390 GCF_035653355.1 Mycobacterium sp.
CATGTCCCTCTATGGCCAGTAAACTGTCGCCAAAATTCTGTTCTTGATCGCGACTCTTAATCTCACCTTGATTTGACAATCCCCCTTCGATTCGATCAGCCAATTGGCGTAGCGTTAGACGGTGCGACGAACCCTGTTTTCTCAGACGCAAATAGTAACCATTTTTTGCCAACTTGTAGTCTGACGTGTCGAAGTATTGATCAAGTATGTTGTTGGTAAATTCCTCGCGTCTGATAGTATAACCCGACACGTGGGCTACATCTTGCCGCAACCAGTTTGCGATGCGTGCGGAGTCTTGTGAATCCAACGTGAGTTTCGCTTCAACCTTTTCCTCCCGCTGGGTGGCGCAGACGTAGGCCCAACCGCGGTCGAACTTTGAATCGTGCGTACTCGAGAGGTGGTACTCCTCAGTGAACACTCGATGCAAATCATGCAGAACTTGTGTATCGGCGGACTTTGCAAGTTCTACTTCTATTTGGAGAACTTGTAGAGTTTCGTCCGGCTCGAATATGTAAGTACTATCGTCAAAGGCGAGCTCGGCGATCGTTGTCTCATTGTGCAATGCAAGCCATGTCTCACGATTCGTTTCAATTCGAAACAGTGGGTGCAATCCTAGGTCTTCTAGTGTGGCGTAAGCGTGTCGCATCCTGTTGATCTGGCGTCCATGAGATTATTTCGTCATGCCTGCTCAACGTGGCGTTTTGACCATTGATCAGCGTGACGAATTGAACAGTCTCGCGCGGGATAAGTCGGTGGATGCCGTGCTCGCTTTGCGGGCCCGGCCGGTCTTGTGGTGGGATAATGGCCATTCCGCGGTTCAGATCGCCCACTGGGCTGGCGTGACGGATAAGACCGCCCGATTGTGGCCTGTGCGGTATGCGGAGTCCGGTATTGAGGGCCTGCATGGGATACCGCATCCAGGGAAGCCGAGAGCGCATGACGAGCGGGTACGTTCCCGGATCCTTGCGGTCAGCAGGATGAGTCCGCCCCAGAACACCGGTTTGTCGCACTGGTCGAGCCGGGAGATGGCGAGATATCTGAAGCGACACGAAGGCATTGACGTATCGCATGTCTTTGTGGCTGACCTGTGGCGCGAACATGGTCTCAAGCCGCACCGGCAGGACACCTTCAAACTGTCGAAGGATCCGCTTTTCGCTGAGAAGGTCGCTGACATTGTGGGCTTATACCTGGCCCCACCTGCAGCGGCGGTGGTGCTGTGCGTGGATGAGAAGTCCGGAGTCCAGGCTTATCCGGGGTAGGTTCGGGCCGTCTGTTAACGAGGTCGAGTGATTTTTTGGTTGGTCCGCGTGTCCATTGCGGACTGATTATCTGTGGTTCCTACGGTGCGGGGTGTGACGACCGCAACGGTGGTGGTGGGCTCGTATCGGGCGCAGCGGCTGACCCTTGCTTCGGGTGAGCGCACGTGGACGGTGCTGGGCAAGGACCATCGCATGGTGGAGCCCGCCGAGGGGTATCTGGAGTATCTGCGGGTTCAGCAGGCGTCGCCAAACACGGTGAAGTCCTACGCGCGGGCGTTGGCGCTGTGGTGGCAGTACCTGGATGTGTTCGGTCTGCGCTGGGACGCGGTGACGGTGGAGAACTTCGGGGCCTTTTTGACTTGGCTGCGCGCCGGGGACCAGCCCGAGGTGGTCTCGATTGAGCGTCGTCCGGCGCGGTTTGCTGAGTCGACGATCGCCGCGCGGCTGCGGGCGGTGATCTCCTGCTATGACTATCACCTGCTCAACGGCGTGGATGTGGGCCGAGATTTGCATCGGATCACTCATCGCGGCGGTGGTCGGTACAAGCCGCTGCTGGAGCACGTTGCTCGCCGCAAGGGACGCCGGCAGGCGGTGGTCCGGGCGCGTCACCGGCGTCGAGCGGCACCACCGATCTTGACGCCTGGGCAGATCGAGCGGATCTGTGAGGCGTGCGCGAGCTGGGATGGTGAGATCCGGGAGTGGCGCGGGTCGGTCCGCAACAGACTGCTGTGGATGCTGCTGGCAGAGACAGGGCTGCGGTTAGGCGAGGCCTTGGGGCTGCAGCATCGCGATTGGCATACCGGGCGAGGCGACACCCCGTTCATCGAGGTCGTGGACCGCGAGCATCCACACGGGGTGCGGGCCAAGAGCGGCTACCGGCGGCTGTATGTCTCCGATGAGTTGGACCGCCTCTACGGCGAGCACGTGTGGCGGTTGTGCGAGGCCGGTGGCGATCTGGCCACCGATGACTTCGACGCCACCTATGTCTTTGTCAACCTCGACCGGGAGCCGAGGTTCGCGCCGTGGCGACCGGAGTCAGTCTATGACCTGGTGGAGCGGCTACGCCGCCAGCTGGCCGGGCAGGTGCCGCAAGCCTGGACCCCGCATTGGATGCGGCACAGCCACGCCACCGCGTTGCTGCTGTCGGGGGTGCCGGTGCATGTGGTCAGTCGCCGGTTGGGACACAGCGACGTGCAGACCACGCTGAGCATCTACGCGCACGTGACCCAGGACGCCGAGATGCGGGCGGCCGCGGACTGGAAGGCCTTCACCGCGGGGTGGCGCACCCGTGTCGGTGGCGTCGAACAGACTGGATCGTGCTCGTGAGCGGGGCGCGTCCCGACCCCCTGGCCACCCGCGAAGGCACGGTGGGCGGCTACCGGCCCGAGGTACTGCACGCCTTATGGGAGTCGGTCCCGATCGGGATGCGCTTGACTTGCTTTAGTCCCGATACCGTTCCCGAGGAATATCGCGGCGGGCTGGGCGAGAAACGCGGCCGCAGCACAGGGCTGGATCTCTCGGCGCTACCGGAGTCGATGCGGACCGAACTGGTGTGGTGCGTGTTCCGCATCATTGACCAGGGCGGACGAGTGGACATCGGCCATATGCGGATGCTGGCGCGCAGGTTGTCTGACGTGATCAGCGACCTGGGTCCAGCCGCTCCGGCCTCGTTGACCGCGTTGTCGGCTCGAGATTGGGAGCACCAGATGGCCCGGGCGAGGCAGCGTCGCGCGGGTGTTCTGCCGGCGCCTGGCACAGCCAGCGACCTTCGTCAGCAGCTGCGGCGCTGCTATCGGCTGCTGTCGGTGGCCTATGACCCGCGGCCGTGGTGGCAGCGGGAGATGTGGGACCCGAGCATCGACCCCCGGATCCCGCAGCGCCCGCACGAGCCACGCGGCCGCCTGGCCTGCTACTTCGACCGGATCACGACCGGCTGGTTGCGACGTGGTCTGCAGTGGTACTGCAAGGTGGGCCTGGAAACCGGCGAGATGGCCTGGGGAACGGTGAAGTTACGCATCGACGCCGCCGTGGTGTTCGATGCGTTCCTCACCGGCCGTGACGTCCCCGGGCCCTGGCTGGCTGACGGACCGGACGAGGTCCGGGCGCTGCTGCTGGGCTTCCTCGGACACGTGCGCGGCCTGCGGGTGCAACAGCCCGGACCCACGCACGGCCAACCGCTGTCGCAGTCCCGGATTTCCGCGCTGCTCAACGGAGTCGAGCAGTTCTACCTGTTCATGCACGACCACCGGGAGACTGCCGCCACCAGCCTGACCGAACCGGGCTGGCTGCGCCTGGGCCCGCAACACGCGATGTTGTTCCGGCGCGGCGAAAAACCACGGCGGGCTCGCCACCATAGCCATGAGCGTGACGTCATCGACGCCGACGCGTTCACCCAGATCATGGCCGGCACCGGGCTGCTCGGCATGCCGACCGCTGAAGGTGGGCTCGGTGACGAGCAGGCGATGCGCATCCTGATGTTGCTGGCTCGCACCGGACGGCGTGTTAGCGAGATCTGCATGCTCGACCACGACCCGCTGCTGCCGCTGCACCAGCCCAGCACCAGCACTGCCGACGATGCGGACGGCTTCGTTGCCCGACTCCGGTACCAGCAAACCAAGATCGATGGTGCTCCCGACACCATCCTGGTCGATCGCGAGATCGTCGCGATCATCCGCACACAACAAGACTGGGTGCGTCGCGCCCGCACCGAACCCGCAACGGCGGCGCCGAAATACCTGTTCGTCGCCGCCCGGAAAAACCGCAACGGCGACCGCCCCTACTCGGATCGGCGGCTGCGAGAACGGGTCGGCGAACTGGCCCGCCGGCTCGACATTCGCGACAGCACCGGCGCGCTGGTCGACTTCCAGCGCACTCACCGATTCCGGCACACCAAAGCCACAAACCTGCTCAACGCTGGTATCCCGCTGCACGTCGTGCAGCGCTATCTCGGGCATTTGACGCCGACCATGACCATGACCTACGCGCAAACCCTGCAGTCCACCGCCGAGCGGGAGTTCCTTCGCTACCGCAAAATCAGCGCCGATTCCCGCGACCTCGAGATCGACCCGCGGGACCTCTACGACATGCTGGAGTTGGACCGGCGCACCGACCGGATCCTGCCCAATGGCTGGTGTCTGCTGCCGCCCCGCCAGTCCTGCGTCAAGGGCAACGCCTGCCTCAGCTGCGACAAATTCGCCACCGATGCGACGTTCCTGCCCGAACTGCAAGACCAAATGGCCCGCACCGGGCAGCTCATCGACCAACGCTGCGCGGCGTTTCACGCCCGCACCGGACACCAGATGAGCCACGACAACGTCTGGCTTGCCGGGCGCCGCCAGGAACACGACGCTCTCGGCCGCATCATCGTCAAGCTCGAACAGGCCCGGCTGGCCGACGGCACCGTCCAAGCCGTGCGTGGTGCCGGTGTCGCCGCGCGCGTCGACAGCATCATCGACAACCAGGACAACAGCTGATGCGTGGCAACCCCGACAACCTCCGCCAAGCCGCCGCCCGCAAGAGCGCCGTCGCCAAGACCCGGGCCGACCAAGGCCTGTGCGAGCTGATCCGCACCGGGCAGCCGATCACCTTCCGCGGACTCGCGCAGACCGCCGGTGTCTCACTCGACTTCCTCTACCGCAACCCGCAGATCCGCGCACGCGTGGAACAGCTCCGCTCCCAGCAGCAGCGAACAAGACCACCCGCGCCACCGGAACACATCGAAGACCACCCAAGCAGCGTGATCCGCACACTCACCACCCAACTCGCCGAGATACGACGCCGTCACCGCGACGAAATCAACACCCTCAAACAAGCGCTCGAGACCGCCCACGGCGAGAACCTCGAACTACGCCGCCGCCTCGGCGACCAACACGCGTCGCCACAAACCAACACACCCTGACCGCTTCTCTTGCGCACGCGTCCGCAAACGCTCTAGCCGCCAAAACACGCAGCTTCAAGATCGTTTACCCCGGATAACCAGGCCTTGGACCGTACCCAGCCGTTGCTTCCCGTGACCTTTGATAAAACGGAAAAGCGAACGCATGATTACGTTCGGCATGGCACGGTCAACCTGTTTGGAGCGTTGGACGTTGCGACAGGTAAAGTCACCGGAGAATGCTATCCGCGCCGGGGATCAGAAGAGTTTCTCGCGTTCATGAAGACTGTCGCTGCCCAGTACGTCGACCGCGAGGTTCATGTCGTGGTGGACAACCTGGGTACGCACTTCACTCCGGAGGTGCGCGACTGGCTGGCCAACAATCCGAACATCACCTTCCACCGCACGCCAGTCGGAGCGTCGTGGATCAATCAAATCGAGATCTGGTTTGGCTTGATTACGCGCCAAGCGATTCGCCGCGGAACATTCAGCTCGGTCAAACAGCTCATTGCCACGATCCACAATTACATCACCAACTGGAACGCCGGCTGTAGACCCTTCACCTGGACTGCTGATGCCGACACGATCCTCGCCAAAGTGCGATGGATTGAATCAGAAGTCCACAAGCTTACGGGACACTAGTTCGGCCAGTATCGTTATAAAGTGTCATCCCTAATGTCGGAAATGATCATTTAATGCGGAGGTGTGATCCGGTAAGAAAATAATATTATGCCCCTGAGAGGGTAGTAACGGGTAGTAACCTGGAGCGCAGCGAGATGTCGGCTCAGACCGCGGCTAACCGCCCGACGGTGTTGGAGGCGGTCTCGTAGGCTTGTCCGACCCTCAGAATAGTTGCCTCATCGAAGGGTCGGCCTATAATTTGCATTCCGAGTGGGAGTCCGGTTGACCCGTTGAAGCCCACGGGCAATGAGAGAGCGGGCAACCCCGTGACGTTCTCAGGCGACGTTAGACGTCTAAGCGCAGTAGCAATGTTCTCGGTCGTCCCGTCGGGCCAGGTGACGTCAGCGGTATCCACCGTAGGGGCGGCCAATGGTGTGGATGGGCTGGCCAGCACGTCGATGTGATCGAACATGGCCGCCCACGCTTGCTGTATGAGCGTGCGGATGCGCAAAGCCTTGATGTAATCCGTGGCGAACATGAGCTCTCCCATCTCCAGGAGAAGCCGCACGTCGGGACTGTAGAGATCGCCCTTGTCGCGCAACCATTGCTGGTGGTAGGCGCTTGCCTCCGGCAGGACAATGCCCAATTCCACGGCGGCCAGAGCATCGGCGTACGGGATAGTCACCTCCCGCACCTGTGCACCGAGGTTCTGCAGGACGCCGATCGCGTGGCGCACCGCCGTGGCGACATCGTCGTGGACGTGGTCGAAAAAATAGTTAGCCGGAACACCGATCCGCAGACCGGTGATGTCTTGGTCAAGCCCGGTGGTGTAGTCGGGTACCGGCACATCGACACAGGCCGGGTCGAGCCGGTCAAACCCCGCGATGGCATTGAGTACCAGCGCGCAGTCGCGGACATTCCTCGTAAGTGGACCGACGTGATCTAGTGACCAGGCCAGTGACGCAACGCCACGTCGCGACACCCTGCCGTAGGTGGGCTTGAGCCCCACCGTCCCGCACAGGCTTGCCGGGATACGAATTGATCCTGCGGTATCACTGCCCAGGCCGATCATGCAGGCACCGGAGGCGACCGCTGCCGCTGCACCCCCGCTGGATCCGCCGACGATATGTCTGGGGTTCCAGGGATTGCGGCTGATTGGAGTGATCACGCCGTACGCGAACTCGTGGGTGTGGGTTTTTCCGACCATGACCATCCCGGCGGCAAAAAGCCGCTCAACGGTTACCGCGTCGGTATCAGGGATATGGCCGGCTCGTAGTTTTGAGCCCGACGTTGAGAGCACGCCCGCAGTGTCGTAGAGATCTTTCACACTCAGGGGGATGCCATGAAGTGGGCCACGATAGCGGCCAGCAGCGATTTCCTCCGCAGCGGCTTGGGCTGCGTTACGAGCCAGCTCGGCTGTGACGCAGGAGAACGCGTGAAGTGTGTTTTCGATAGCGTCGATCCGGTCAAGGACCGAGTTGGTAAGCTCAACCGGCGAGAGCCGCCCCGCCTGGATCTCGGCTGCGGCCGCGCTTAACGTCAGTTCGTAGGGTTCCATCCTCATGTGTCCCAGCGGGCATCGAAAGCTGTGGCCGGAGGTGTCTCCCCGAGAGGGAAATCGTCCAACGTATCGATG
>NZ_DASRBZ010000200.1:0-13805 GCF_035653355.1 Mycobacterium sp.
GGGTGGCCGCGACGTATTGGGCTATCTCGCTGCATCGACGGTGACGCTGGTGGTGGTGCTCGCCGCGGCCGCGGCATTCGGCTTTCGCAGACAACGGCGCATCCCGACATCGTTCGTCCCGACCGAGAAGCCTCCCCAACCCGCGCCGAAGGGCTCCCAAAGTCTCGCGCGCGCAGCAGAACTCGGCCTTGCTGAGATCGGCGACCTCAGCCGCGAACCGCGCGAGGCGATCATCGGCTGCTACGCCGCGATGGAAGGCGAACTCGCGCACTTCCCCGGCGCGGTCCCCCAAGCATTCGACACTCCGACGGAAGTGCTGGCCCGAGCTGTCGACCACCATGCGCTGCATGCGGAAAACGCCGCCCAGCTGGTAAACCTGTTCGCCGAGGCCCGGTTCAGTCCGCATGTGATGAACGAGAGCCACCGCGAGGTCGCTGTGCAGGCGCTGCAACTGGTGCTGGCGGAGTTGCGGAGCGCCGCATGAAAAAGATTGTGGTCTCCAGCATTTGCATCATTGTGGGAACGGAGCTGCTTGCCTTGGCGCTGCATGACCGACGACTTGTGCTGTGGACGTCAGGTGCCGCGGCGGCTTTCGCTATCTTCTCTGTCCGCCGGTTCGTGGGCCGCGACATCTCACCCCGACCGGCCGAGCCCAGCGCCGACCTATTCGGGAACTCGCTGCGCAGCTGGCTGACTCGAACCGAGACCATGATTCGTTGGTCGGAATCCACCCGATTGGACTGGGATCGTCATCTGCGTCCCATCCTGGCCCGGCGGTTTGAAATCGCGACCGGGCAACGGCAAGCCAAAGATCGCGCAGCGTTCCAGGCGGCCGGCCGAATGCTTTTCGGCCCGGAACTGTGGGGATGGGTGAATCCCGACAATATCGCGCGCGCCGGGGCTCAGCAGCCCGGGCCGGGTCGTGAGACGCTGGAGGAAATTCTGCAACGCTTGGAGCAGACATGACGATGCCGGCCGCGACCACCACCGCGCACTGCGAGGCAGTGCTCGACGAAATCCAGCAAGTAGTGGTCGGTAAGCGGGCCGCACTCACACTCATCCTCACCACAGTCCTGGCGCGCGGGCACGTGCTCATCGAAGACCTCCCCGGCCTGGGGAAGACACTGATCGCCCGTTCCTTCGCCTCCGCGCTAGGACTGGCCTTCACCCGCGTGCAGTTCACCCCCGATCTGTTGCCGGCCGACCTGCTCGGCTCGACGATCTACGACATGCAGTCCGGTCGCTTCGAGTTCCGGCGCGGACCGATCTTCACCAATCTGCTGCTCGCCGACGAAATCAACCGAACCCCGCCCAAAACGCAGGCCGCGCTGCTGGAGGCGATGGCCGAGGGTCAAGTCAGCATCGACGGCGAAACCCACAAGCTGCCAACCCCATTCATCGTTTTAGCCACTGACAATCCGATCGAGTACGAGGGCACCTATCCGCTACCGGAAGCGCAACTTGACCGATTCGCCATTCGGCTGGAACTACGCTACCTCTCCGAGCACGACGAAGCCTCGATGCTGCGCCGCCGCCTTGAACGCGGCTCGGCCGAGCCGACAGTCAATCAAGTCGTCGACGCACACGACCTGTTGGCGATGCGTGAATCCGTCGAACAGGTCACCGTGCATGACGACGTCTTGCACTACGTCGTGTCGCTGGCCAACGCCACCCGACACCACCCACAGGTTGCCGTCGGCGCAAGTCCACGAGCCGAACTCGATCTGGTGCAACTTTCCCGCGCCCGTGCGCTTTTGTTAGGCCGCGACTACGTGATACCCGAAGACGTCAAGGCGCTCGCCGTACCAGCCATGGCACACCGGATTACCCTGCGGCCGGAAATGTGGGTGAGAAAAATCCAAGGCTCCGATGTCATCGAGGAGCTGCTGCGACGGGTGCCGGTACCGCGGGCACGCGGGACGACTCAATGACTGCACCCAACACCTGCGATGTCGAGCTCAGTTGGCGCGCTTCGCCTCTGACGATAGCCATCGCCACTTGTGCGGGCGTCGCGCTGGCGGCCGCCGTGGTTGGCTCGCGCTGGCAGCTGATCGCCTTTGCTGCCCCATTGGTCGGCGTGTTGTGTTCCATCAGCTGGCAGCCTCATGCACCCAAGGTCAACGCACACGCCCAACCAGGTTCACAGCGATGCTTCGAATCCGAACAGGTAGAGCTCAGCGTGTGGGTGACCGTCGAATCAGACAGCGCCGCCGTGCATCTCAGCGTTATAACCATCGAGGGCATGCAACTCGACATTGTGGACAACACGTTGAGTCAACGGAAATCCGTGGCCGTGTCGGCCAGCCGGTGGGGCCGCTATCCGATCCGGGCGCGAGTCGACGTAGTCGCTCGTGGCGGGTTGCTCGCGGGCACCGCAACCGTTGACGTCGCCGAAGTCATCGTCTTTCCGGTGGCGCCGCCACAATCGACCATGATTCCCCAAACCGAGTTGCTTGATCGCCTGGGCACCCACCTCACCCGACACATCGGCCCGGGCGTCGAATACGCCGATATTCGCGCGTATGTGCCGGGCGACCAGCTGCGCACGATCAACTGGCCGGTGAGCGCACGCCGCCGCAGATTGCATGTGACCCAACGGTTGACCGACCGCGCCGCCGACGTCGTGGTGCTGATCGACACCTATCCGCAGCCTCCGGGACCGGCGACGGAGGCCACCGAGCGAATCGCACGGGGGGCGGCTCAGGTGGTACAAACCGCGCTGCGCAGCGGCGACCGCGCCGGGATCATTGCACTCGGTGGACGCCAACCGCGCTGGCTCGGCGCCGATATCGGACAGCGGCAGTTCTATCGAATCCTCGACACCGTGCTGGCCGCAGGCGATGGATTCGAAACCACCAGCGGAACGTTGGCGCCGCGGGCCGCGATGCCTCCCGGTGCGATCGTCGTCGCGTTTTCGACGATGCTCGACACGGAGTTCGCGCTGGCGCTGATCGACTTGCGCAAACGCGGCCATGTCGTGGTCGCCGTCGATGTCCTCCAGGGGGCGCCGTTCGAGGATCTGCAGGATCCGCTGGTCGCCCGGTTGTGGGCATTGCAGCGGTCCGCGATGTATCGCGACATGGCAACGGTCGGCGTTGACGTGGTGGCCTGGCGATCGGATCAGACATTGGATCAATCGATGCGCGCGGTGCCCGACCACCGCCGCCCGGTACGGGCGCGATGACATGTTGGTTCGTATCTTGTCAACCACGTTCGGGCTGCTGATGGTGGCGGTGAGCGCCGTCGGGTCGCATGGGCCGGCGTTCGTTGCCGCGACGCTTGCGGTGCTTGCGGTGATGGCGGGCATGGTTTTTCGGCCGGCTGCGACGCTCGCGCTGTTACTCACCGTGGTGGTGATCGCGCTCACCGAGCCGTCGCCGGTAACGGTTGCGCTGTCCGGCCTGGCGGCTGCCGTCTATCTGCTGTTGCGACACGCAACCGGGTCAGCCGCCGCTGCGATGACGGTGACGCCGCCGACAATGATTGCCGCCGCGGGGTTTACGTTCGTAGGGCTGGTCGCGGTGTCGTTTCCGCTGCAGCTGCCGTGGCTGCCTGTGGTCGCGCCGCTGGCGGTATTCGCTGTTTACGTATTGGTGACCCGCCCATTCGTGCGGTGACCGCACGGAAGGCCTGCGTTGGAAGCGTCAGTGGCAAAACGAGCGCAGTGAGCAAACCCGGCGGGGCGTCGACGATATGCGGGCAAACAAGCAACCTAAGCATTGTTCCGTGAACGTATCAGCCGCTGAACTGCAGGCCAACCGCTGGTTTCCATGCAGCCGCACCACCGCAACCGATGCAAGCGCGATCACCAAGACCATCACCAGCGGAACCCATATCCGCTTCACCAGAGCCATCGCACTCCCACCTGGAACCGTTGTCGACGTACCTGTTTTGGGCAGCTGGCAGACTCTAGAATATTTCAGTCAATTCGGCACACCCAGCTTCGGCTAATCGGCACCCACACAGCGCCTAGATCGGTTGAGATGAAGCCATCTTCCATTCTTGGCCTTGGATCGGACTGAGCGGGTACGGCGTGATAGCCCATAATGGGGAGCCTGCGCCACGGTCAGCGCAGGTGGCGCCTGCTCGACAGTGGTGCGGCTCGCGGTACCGGAACGGGAGAAGGCAACATCGACGGTCCGTTGACCAACAGGCTGAGGGCGCCTGTGCGCCACCGTTTTAACTAAATCTTGGCTAGTTGAGACTTCGATCACTCAGTCGGTGCACATCACTAGTGACCCGTGATCGCTTCTCGCCGGCGCCGCGTCGACTGCCACCACCTTGACAAGCTGACTATGCCTTTGTGGTGCCAGCTGCTATTCTGGTGCTATGGACACGGCCTCGGACGCGATAACCCTTTCTGGGCGGCTAGCCACCGTTGACAGAGCGGCCCACCGCGAGTTCTGTCCGATTGAGCGCGCCCTGGACACCATCGGAACCCGTTCAGCGCTGGTCCTTCTTCGCGAGGCATTTTATGGCACTCGCCGCTTCGAGGACTTTGCCGAACGAGCCGGCTTCACCGAACAAATCGCGGCCACGCGGCTCAAACAGCTCGTCGACGCGGGAGTCCTGACTAAGCAACCCTACAAGGTACCAGGGCAACGCACTCGCTACGAGTATGTGCTCACCGGACGCGGCCGCCAGCTCTTTCCGGTGCTTGTCAGCCTGATTGAGTTTGGATTGCTGTTGCAAGGAGACGCCAGACGCCTGGATCTCGTCCACGGCGAAGGCTGCGGCGCATCCCTAGTGACGCACGTGCAATGTGCGGAAGGGCACACTGTCCAGCTTGCGCAAACCGAGGCGCGAATCCGTCCGGGGGCAGAGCGGTGAAGTCGGTGCCCCCTGACGACATGCGCAGCATCGAGGATTGGCGGCGGTAGTGGTCAAGGAAACGGCCTGAGGATCACGAATCTACTTATGGGCCAAGGTAACTAATAAATGAAGGACTGAAGGATGACGTCAACGAAAAGCAATACTGTTGCCCACCTGGTCAAGAACTCGATATGGGACTGCGTCGTCGTCGGTGGCGGAGCCGCGGGCTTGAGCGCAGGTCTGGTACTCGGCCGGGCGCGGCGGCGAACGATGCTAGTCGACGCGGGTCAGCAGAGCAACCTGGCCGCCCACGGCATCGGTGGGTTGTTGGGTCACGACGGCCGACCGCCAGGCGAGCTGTACGAGGCCGGGCGGCGGGAGATTGCCGCCTACCCGTCCGTCGAAGTGCGGACCGTTGAGGTGGTGGCGGGTGAGCGTGCCGGCGATGTGTTCGAACTGGAACTGTCCGACGGTCGGCGTGAACGCACGCGTCGGGTGCTGCTGGCCACTGGCATGGAGTACCGGCCGCCTGCGCTGCCAGGGCTCGCGGAGGTGTGGGGGCGGTCGGCGTTCCACTGCCCGTTCTGCCACGGCTGGGAGGTTCGCGATCAACCGTTGGCGGTATTGGCGAACGGTAAGCGGGCAGTGCATGCGTCGTTATTGCTGAGGGGATGGAGCGACGACGTTGTGCTCCTGACTGGAGGGGCTGCGGAGCTCGATGGTGACGACCGATCCCGGTTGGCCGCTGCACGCGTCGTGGTCGACGAGCGGCCCGTTGCCGAACTTGCGTCAAGCAATGGCGAATTGGTGGCGGTCGTGTTCACCGACGGAACTCGGCTGGCACGCAGCGGTCTGCTCGTCGCGACGACACTGCATCAGCGGTCGCAGCTGGTTGAACAGCTCGGGGTCGGATTCGGTGAGCCGACGCCGGCGGCGGCGAATCCCATCGCAGTCGATGCGCTTTGTCGGACAACGGTTCCCGGAGTCTTCGCGGCCGGCGACACCAGTGCGAGTGCGCAGATGCCCCAGGTGGTCTCGGCGATCGCGACAGGTTCGCTCGCGGCCGTGTCGGTTGTGCAGAGTTTATTGGCCGAGGACGTCGGCCTACCGATACCGGAATGGAGGGAACATGTCGACGCCTGATGCCAAGGAACACGGTTACCAATCCGAGCGGGGTGCCCTTCCCAGGCCGCCCACGCCGCCCTGGGAAGGGCACTACGTCCGAGCGAGACCGGGTCTGGAGCGGTCGCGTCAACGCCCGTCTCCCGAGTTTAGATGGGTACATTCCCCGGAGAAGGTCGGGCGGGACGCCGGGGAGCTGGCTGTCGGCACCGCGATTGGTGTGTCTGCGACTAACTATGCCGATGCGCTGATCGCCATGCAGCCAGACTGCGTCGTGTATGCCGTTAGCGGCCCGCAGCGCGATGCCGAAGCGGTGGCCGATCAGATACTCGAACACTCCGCGCCATAGCCGGTCGATTCACTGCGCCACGTCCAAATCGTCAGGCAGCCAATCTGTGACGCAACAGCGGTAGTCCTGGCCCGTCGAGCTCATTGAGCAGTGCAGTTCGACCAGCAGCAGCCATCATCAATGCGGCAGCTGGTCCCCGGATTTCAGCCCCCTTGCCCCACGACCGGCCAATGCTACTGTCGTGAAGACAAATTCCGCGCAATCGGCCTAACGGGACAAAGCCAATCCGCCAGGGGCCCGCTAGGAAATCGAGCGCCAGGGCTGCTCGCTGCACATCTGGAGTGAAGGCCAGCCCAAGCGGGATCCTGATGTCGCCGCCATGCACGAGAACAGCGGCGAGTGGGTCGAGTGGTCCGAACAATGGAGGGCTTATCGGCCGATCGGCGTACCGACGCAGGTGGTCAGCGATCTCTGCGGCAGGCGATTGAGCACGACGCTGCGCCAGCTCATCGATCGCGCGTGCCAGACTGCCGCGCCGCAGAGTCGTCCATTGAAAAACCCAGAAACCGTCGAGGATGACGCTAAGCAGGTGTGCTGCCACCGTCTTGACGCTCCATCCTTCGCAGAGGCTTGGCGTCGCCAACTGTGTGTCATCCAGTTCATCAATGAAATCTGCAATCCGGCCGCATTCTTCAGCGACCGCCGCAAATACAAACTGACGATCCACTCGCATTAGTGGTGTTCAGACGCACAGATGACCGCTACGTCAGCGACACGCGTCCCATGATGAGGTCGATGATTGGCTTACCTGGCGCCCACGACCCGGTAAGTGATGACATCACGTGGCCGTTGTCGACCAGCAGGGTGACGCCGCTGATGCCGCAGGCGGCATCGCTGTTGAGGAAGACCATTGCGTTGGCCATCTGCTGCGGTGTGTGGATCTCGCAGCCGGTGGCATCGCGGTAGTCCTGGGCGAAGGTTAGCCAGAGATCGGCATTCGCCCGGGCGAGCGGCGTATCGGTCGGGCCCGGGCAGATGGCATTGATCCGCAGGCCCTTTGCCAAAAACGGGTAAGCCTTCGTCGCGACGAATGCATTGATCGCTTGCTTGCTGAAGCCGTAGTGGATGATCCCTTCCGGCTCATGAGCCTTCGCCCAGGCATCGGCCGACTCGTAGTCGGGTGTCGCCAGGAATTCCTGGAGCCTCGGCAGATCGCTTTCCCAGCCGATACCGCCCACCGATGAGATGAAGCAGATAGCCGAACCGCGGGGGAGTCGGCCATCGGCCAGCATTGTCTCGATCAGATGCCGGTGGCCGATGAAGTTGATCCGCATCAGCTTCGGCCCGTCCGCCACGCCGGCAGCCGAGAAGATGGCATGGATCGGTCCGTCGACCTGCGCAAGAGCTGAGTCGATCGACGACCGATCGGAAAGGTCGACCTGCACCGTTTGCGCGACGTCGTATGGCACCGGCGCGTAGTCCATCACGACCACTTCGGCGCCGAGCTCCGCCGCGGTCTGGGCTGCGGCAGCGCCCATTCCGGTAGCGCCGCCGACGACGAGCACCCGCTTGCCGTCGTATCGGAACTGATCGATGGCCGTCATGGCTCTCCTTTCTCAGGCCACTGCAGAAGCACACAAGCACTCTATGCGGAACATATATTTGGTTTCAATAGGCTCGGCGCTCAGCCCGTGCGTTCGGCGACCCCGCGCACCACCGTGTCACGCGCCAGCGTCAGCGCGGTCTGCTTCCCCTGGGTCCGAACGATGTTTTCGGGCATCCACAGGACGTCCATGACGCAGCGCGAGAGCATCTCGAGTGAAGGGCTGTCGATGCGTATGTCTTTGGACCTAATCCCTTCCGATAGCAGCGATTTGAGTTGTCGTAGTCGCATGGTGAACAACAAGCCGGGATTAGGAGTGTCTGGTGGGGACTGGCGCATCCAGGCCAGCTGGATCTTCCACTCGTCCGGGAAGCGGTCCAACGCATTGATGTTGATCCAGGTCAGTGCGTCGAGCTTTTCGACGGGTGTTGCGTCGGCGCGAAGGACGCTGGCAAATCCTCCGCCGGCCTTGTGGCCAAACGACTCCATGATTGACGCGAGAAGTTCGTCCTTGGAACCGATCAATCGATAGACGGTGCCCGTACCGAGTCCCGCGGCGGAAGCGATGTCCCTGATGGTGGTGACTTCATAGCCTTTGCGGCCGAACTCAGCCCGCGCCACCGCACGGACATACGCGGCCTTATCGTCGGCCTCAGACTTACCCTCCTCGGTCCATGTCTCGATAGCTTCTTCCGCGACCGCAAAAGCCTTGGAACGGTTCAATTCCTCGTCGCTGGGTGGCCGGCTTGCCAAACCCTGCAACATGATGCGGCACAACAATGCGGCGGCCTCGTCAGCAACTGCGGTGTGCCGGATGACGTCCAAACCGACATGCATCATGGATTGGCAAATGCGGTCCGCCAGCGTGGGCAGCTCGATATCGGCTCTGATGTAACCGCTCCATCTGCCCGCCCGCAACGTCTGCAGCATCGCGTCCTGGACGGCGGTGGGCGGTTGGCGCAGCAGTGCGACAAGCTCCCGATTGGCGCTGGGCGCCTCATAGAACGACATCTGCAAGGCGGCGCGATGCTGCACGGCGCACCGTGCGATTGCCGATCCCAGCTCGACGATCTTGTCGGAGATTGGACGGGAGCCAGGGTCATCCAGTCTGTCGTGGGCGATTTCGCCGATGCGCTCCAGATCGGCGTGATAGCGCCGGACCAGTTCGACCAGGATCGCTTCTTTGGACTCGAAATGGTGATACAGGCTTCCGGGGAGAATGCCCGCCGCGTCGGCGATTTCCTGCAGCGACGTCCGCAAGCCCGAAGAGGCGATCAGCGACGCCGCGGTCTGCAGGATCTCCGTCCGGCGCGTCCCGTCGTCGTAGGCACCTCCGACGTCCTTGCCGGACGGCACCGCGCGAGACCGTGCCGCTCGCCCGGTCCGCACCGGCACCTTGTTGTCGCGGGCGTCTAAGCGGGCAGCTTTCGCGGAGGCCGCAGCGCGGGCCGGTTGCTGAAGCCCCACCACACCTCCACGGCTCCGGATTGCGTCCTGGTTGGGGCGAAACCCCGACCCAACCTTTGGTTTTACGCTACCAGAGGGTAACCGCGATCTGTGCCTGCTGAGAGCCTCCGCTCAGCTCGACGTCGGTAGCTTCGCGGCCAGGTCCAGCACTGTGACGGTTTCGGTTCCGGTCTTCTTGAGCCGTGCCGAGGAGCGGTAGCCCAGGTCGACGTCCTTGGCCTGCGCCCGCAGGGCGCCGACGGTTGCCTGTTCGCGTGGTACGTGTTTGAACAGGTCGAACGACAAGAGCCGGATCGCGTTCTCATGAGTGATCTTATTGATCTCGTCATCGGGCACACCGTCGAGAGAGATCGCCAGCGTCTCCGGCGCGACCGGCCAGGTCGAATCGGAATGCGGATAGTCGCATTCCCAGGTGATCATGTCGATGTTGAGCTTGTGGCGGCTCGCGATGCCGAAGCCGTCGTCGATGAAGCAGGTGATGATCCGCTCGTTGAACACATCGCTGGGCAATTGGTCGCCGAAGTCTTGATGTGTCCAGGCCCGGTGCATCTTGTAGACGCGGTCGATGCGTTCGAGGAAATACGGAATCCACCCGATCCCGCCCTCGGACAGCGCGAACTTCAGGTCGGGGAACTTGCGCAGGACCGGCGACCACACCAGATCGGCTGCGGCGTTGACGATGCTCATCGGCTGCAGCGTGATCATGGTGTCGACCGGCGCCTCGATCGACGTGATCACCACCGACGACGACGAGCCGATGTGCAGACACACGACCGTGTTCTCGTCGTTGCAGGCCTGCCAGAACGGATCCCAATGTGGATTGTGCAGTGAGGGGTAGCCGAGTTTCTCCGGGTTCTCGGAGAACGTCACGGCATGGCAGCCCTTCTTGGCTACCCGCCGTACCTCCTCGGCCATCAGCTGTGGGTCCCAAATCGGTGGCAGTGCAAGCGGAATCATGCGGCCCGGGTAGGTTCCGCACCACTCGTCGATGTGCCAATCGTTGTATGCGCGCAGAACCGCAAGCCCGAGGTCTTTGTCCTGCGCGCGGGCGAAATATTGACCGCAGAACTGCGGATAGGACGGGAAGTTCATCGCGGCGACGACGCCATTGGCGTTCATGTCCCGTATGCGTTCATGGATGTTGTAGCAGCCCTCGCGAATCTCGCTGAGTTTGGTTGGCTCGGCGCCGTACTCGTCGGGTGGGCGGCCGGCGACCGCGTTCAAGCCGACATTGGTGGCTTCTTGCCCCTCAAATACCCATGCGTCGGTTCCGTCGGGTCGCTGGACCAACTTCGGCACGTCGTTCTTGTACTTCTCGGGGATGTGACCCTCGAACATGTCAGGCGGTTCGACAAGGTGGTCGTCTACGGAGACCAGGACGAAGTCGTCCATTTTCATGGTGTCTGCTCCTTGTGCGTCCGGCGAACGCGACTCTACTGTGGAACAGATATTTGGTCAACAACGGCCGAGAGCTTGGCGCACGCCAGAGCAAACGGCCTCCACGGTGATCGAGCTCGTATCAAAAAGGAGTTGCGGACGTGGGCGCTGTCATCATGCTTGGCACGCTATTCGGATTGATCGTCTTGGTATTCGGGCTGGTACAACACTTCGATCCGGAAGCACGTCGTGCTCCAAGCCAAGACCACGACCGATGAGCGCCGAGTTGACGCCCTTGCTGAAGGCATCCCTATGCTTCGCCTACGTCGGAGGCATCGCGTTTATCGCAATCGGCGTGTATTTGAGCTATCGGCGACGCCGCCTGCACCCACTGCTCCTGCTGTGCATCTCGGCGATCTCGTTCTCCTGGGTTGAGGCGCCCTACGACTGGGCAATGTATGCGCAGTTCCCGCCTGCTCTACCGCGCATGCCGTCGTGGTGGCCATTGAACATGACCTGGGGCGGCCTGCCCTCGTCCGTGCCGATCGGCTACATCTCCTATTTCGTGCTGCCTGCCGTGATCGGCGCGGCGCTCGGGCGATGGGTGAGCGCGAAGTTCCACTGGCGCAGACCCAGGTCCCTCCTTGCCGCCGGGCTCGTCGTCGGCTTCTGCTGGGCCTTCCTCTTCAACGCGGTTGTGGGAGCCAGGCTCGGCGTCTTCTACTACGGCCGTGTGATTCCCGGGCTAGGACTGTGGGAGGGGACCAAGCACCAGTACCCGATCTACGACTCCCTGGCGATGGGCGTGCAAATGATGGTCTTCACTTACCTCCTTGGTCGGACGGATCCCGAAGGACGAAACGTCATCGAAATGTGGGCCGACAAGAGGTCGACGAGCCGGCTTCAATCGTCAGTTCTATCCATCATCGCGGTCGTGGTCGTCGGAAACGTCCTCTACGGCGCGGTTTTCGCGCCCCATCTCGTTACGAAGCTGGGGGGCTGGGTGACCGCAGGACCCACGGCCCAATTGTTCCCAGGTGTACCGAACCAACCCCAGTAGGCCACCGCCTCCCGCCCGAGCAACCGATGAGCCGGTCAGAATTCGCCGCAGTTGGCTGTGGTGGGTTCTCCGTTGAAGCGAGCGGCGACCCAGTGCGTGGCCGGTTCACCATCGACGAGCATCGGTAGTGCGTGATTGACGACGAGCTTAATCGATTGTGTCGGGCAATTTCGGCTCTGCCGACGCCGAGTCCACAAACCGGGCCCCGCTGCTTCGTGTGGCACGGACGTAGTGGCTCTGGCGGCGCGTGCTGTTGCTGGCCGACAAACCGTGCCCCTCTCAGCGTCGTAATTTCCTCGCCGGTTCGAAATGCCGTGCAGTTGCTTAACACGACTGCTGAGACGCATCAATTCGGCCTGCACCGATGTGCTTCACCATTGCATTACAGCGCGATGGAGCTAAGCAGTGATTCCAAGGCGCTCGCAGACTGCGAAGACTTCCTCGAAGATCGACGCCGGCACCGTGAACGGCTCTGTTGCCAACACCTCGGACAAGTGAGCCGCGACATCGTCGGCGGTCGGGTTGCTGCCGGGCTCTGCGAGCCAGCCTTCGCCCAGGCCGACAAACACCCGTGCAAAGCGGCCTGCACAGGCGGAGTAATTGTGATGCGTGAACTCGCAGGCCCGACTGGCCAAGAAAACGACCATGGGCACGACCAGCTCGGGCTGTATCACTTTCAGAAAGCCCAATTCCTCAAGGGCTTTCGGGTCTCCGACGGTTTCGGTGACCATCCGGGAGAACCCGAACGGGAGCACGGCGTTGGCGAGGATTCCATGTTCGGCGCCTTCGATCGCGATGACGTTCGTCAGCCCCACCAGCCCCGCTTTGGCCGCCGCATAATGTGCCTCCAGCGGCTGCCCGAACATCCCGCCCGACGAGGAGATAAAGACGAACCGGCCGTAACCTTGGGTCTTCATCACCCGGTACGCGGGCTGGCTCAGATAGAAACCGCCGTCGAGGTGCACGCTGAGCATGCGTCGCCAGTCGTCGGGGGACAGCTCGTCGAACGGAATGCTGTTGAAGATGCCGGCGTTGCTCACCACCGCGTCGAGGCGGCCGAACCGGTCGACCGCGATGCGGACGATCGCCTCTCCGCCTTCCGGGCTGTCGACGGAGTCGTGCGATGCCGCCGCGTTGCCGCCGGCGCGCTCGATCTCTTCGACGACCTTATCGGCGACGCTTGTGTCCGCGCCTTCGCCATGCATGGTTCCGCCGAGGTCGTTGACCACGACGGATGCACCACGGCGCGAGAGTTCGATCGCATACAGGCGGCCCAGGCCTCGCCCTGCTCCGGTGACGACGGCAACCTGGCCGGTGAAGTCGATCACGCGTTGCTCCTTGTCGATTCGTGTACGAGTTGCGCGCCGACTTCCTCGAGGTAGCGGTCGGGTCCGCCGAGGAACGAGTGCCAGTTCAAGAGGCGCTTGAGGTAGAGATGGGCGTCGTGCTCCCAGGTGTAGCCGATGCCGCCGAAGACCTGGATCGCAGTGTCGCCGACGGTGGCCAGCCGGCCGGCGAATGCTTTCGCGCGCAGGGCGGCCGAGTGCCGCTCGCCGGGATCAGCAGCGTCGGCAGCCCACAGCGCCTGCATGACACCGCTACGTGCCAGCTCGACGATCTCATACATGTCGACGCAAAGGTGCTGGATCGCTTGGAAGGCGCCGATCGGCTGACCGAATTGCTTTCGTACTTTGGCATATTCGACAGCGGAATTCATGATCCCGCGGGCGGCACCGAGTGCGTCGGCGGCAGAGCCGATCAGCACGTCGTCGACGAGCGCGTCGATCTTATCCGGGGAGGCGACGGCGAGACGCTGCGCCGGGGTGTCGTCAAATGTGACGCGAAACTGCTTGCGAGTTTGATCGATCCCGCGCTGCGGTGTCACAACGACACCAGGGGAGGAGGTTTCCACTGCGAAAAGTGCTGTGCCGCTGGGCTCATCGGCCAGCACCAGCAACAAGCTCGCCGCGACCGCATCCGGCAACGCGTTGATCTCGCCGCGTAGCGCCACCAGACCGCTTTCCTCCGTGGCCGTCGGCAGAGGGCGGTTGAGGTCTAAGGGCCCCACCGTTGCG
>NZ_DASRBZ010000201.1:0-3633 GCF_035653355.1 Mycobacterium sp.
GTTCGACCCGGCGGCACGACTGACAGAGGACTCACAGCTCGTGACGCCTGACGCCGGGCGGCGCCTGCTCGAGGCTTGGACCCCCTATTGGGACACGTCGAAGCGAGTCCTGCTGGAGAAATCCCCGCCCAACCTGATCCGGATGCGCTTCCTGCGAGCGCTGTTTCCCGCCGCGCGGTTCATCGTCGTGGTGCGCCACCCCATCGCCGTGTCGTTCGCGACCCGCAAATGGTCTCGGACGAGTATCGACTCGCTACTGCGTCACTGGGTCAGCGCCCACGAGCACCTGGTGGAGGACTCGCTTCACGTTGGACGGACGGCTGTGGTCAGATACGAGGACCTGCTCGCCGATCCGGGCTCCGAGCTCGATCGCCTGTTTGCCTTCCTCTCGCTGCCGGCGCACGATGGCAGCTGGGCTGTGCAGCCAGGACTGAACGCTGCCTACTTCGCGCGGTTCACCTCACCGCGTTGGCCGTGGCGCAAACGTGAGTACGCCAGGGCCGCGGCCGCGTATGAGCGAGACGTGAACCCCTATGGATACAGCCTTCTCGCCCCGGAGCGCCTGCGGCCCCCGGCACCGCAACTCGCCCAACTCGCTCCCGCCACACGCGTCGGCTGACCGGCGCGACGCCGCTGCGGTGCCGCTATCCGCCGCTGCCGTACGACCCGCCGCCGATGACCATCTCCGAGGCCGTCGATTCGTGCCCCAATGAGTCGTAGGCATCCACTTCAAGCGTGTGCCAGCCGTATGCCGGCTCGGACTCGGCGTCCCAGAACCCACCTTGGCCGCCGAACACATACTTCTGGCAGAACGGATAGGTGCTCACGAACCGAAGCTGCCCGTCGACCTTGAAGTCCACATGGGTCACGCCGCTGGGGTCCGTAACCGCCGCGCTGTACGGAACCCGCGGGCCCATGTAGAGCCAGGTTGGCGACGTGAACGTGATCGATGGCCCGGCTGTCTGCCCCGCCTGTGGAGTGACCGAAAGCGGCGGCGGGCACGGATTGTTGGCTGGTGGATTGGGATTTGGCGTGATGTATTGCGGCGGGTTGCATGGCGTCTGGTAGAGCGGCGATCCGGGCTGTATCGCATTGCACATGTTGGTCTGCAGCACCTGCATGTCCTCCCACGGGAGGTCGGTCATGAACTGGGTCGGGCTGAGCCCGCCGAACAGGCCGCCTGGCCCGTCGAAAACGTCGTTTCCGCTCACGGTCCAGTTCTCACTGCCGACCGTGACGCTGGTTGACCTGTTCACGACGACCGCACCGTAGGTTTGCATGGCCTGAGCCAGCATTCGCTCGATCGGTGCGATTGGACGGTTCAGGCTGGCGAACCAGGCATCTATGTTGACGTTTGGGTTGACCCGGAACCAAGCGCCTTCAGGGATGATCGAATCACCTGTGCCGTCGCTGTGCTGTGCCGGCCAGGACCACACATTCGCGGCGTTATCGGGCAGCGCCAGCAGAACAGCATGATCGATCTGTCCGCTCTGAAGCTGTGGGATCGTCGTCAAACCGGTGAGGAGCGGTATCCCGGCCGCCGACCCGCCCCAACTCGACTGCTCACAGTACTTGACCTGGGGATTGGTGCTGCACGAGTTGTTGGTGTTGGGAATGTTCTGGTAGTAGCCGACATTGGTTGAGACGTGCGGTATCCGGCCGCCGGCACTCGCGTACCACTGGCCATTGCTCTGATAAGCCCTCCAAAACTCCCACATCGTGTCGCTCGAAGGCTGATAGACGATCATCTGGCCATCGGTGCCTGGGGCCGGGTAAGCGCCTGAGGGGATCGGCACCGCCTGCATCGCCGCCTGCAGGTTGGGATTGCTCGGTATCTGAACGGTCACGGTGGGTTGACCCGCTGGAACGATGTAGAGCGTCGGTGAGTAGGCGTTATCGTCGAAGTCCGCCCGGGAGTTGACCTGATGACAGTACGTCTCTTGCGCAGAGTTCCATTGAGTCCACGGGATGTAGACGGATTGGCGGCAGTTGTAGGTCTCCGTTGGCGCTACCCCGAACGCCAAGTTCGTCAGTTGCTGCGCCATCTGGGAGCTCTGCGGGTCGAGCGGAGCGTTTGCCGGAATCGGCTGCGCGAAGATGCTCGACTGGAAGTAGACGGGCGCCTGGGGCGCAGTCCCGCCAACGGGCTGTGTCACGAGCGAGCTCGCGGATGCCGAGCCACCCGAGTTGCTTGCCGTTACGGTCAGCTCCACGGTCTCGTTCGACTCCCAGGCAGGAACCTGGTACGAGGGACCAGTGGCACCGGCGATCGCCCAGCAGTTGTTCCCAGTCGGATCGCAGTTCTGCCACTGATAGCTGTAGGCAGTCACGGGATCGCCTGTCCACATGCCGGTGCTGCCAGCACTCAGGGTTTGGCCGATCTGCACCGTTCCGGAAATCGATGGTGGGTAAGCATTGAATGGCGGGATCGCGATCACCACCGGAGTGACAACTGAGACTGCATCGCTGCTGCCAACACTGTTCGATGCGGTCACCACGACCTGTAGCGTGGTACCGACGTCGCCGAGGCCGAGCTGGTAGGTCGGCTGGGTTGCGCCGGCGACATTGGCGCAGTTGTTCCCGCTCTGATCGCAGCTCTGCCATTGGTACGAGTAGGAGAGTGCCGGTGTTCCCGACCACGACCCCACGTTCGCGGTCAGAGTCTGACCGTCCTGAGCCGTTCCCGATACGGACGGAGCCAGCGTGTTCGCAGGAGGCGCCGGCGCCACTACGCCGCTTGGCGCGGACGCAGCGCTACTCGATCCTTCACCGTTCGTCACGGTCACGACCACGACCAACGTCGTCCCGACGTCCCCCGGGCTCAGCTGGTACGTGGGGCCCGTCGCTCCGGTCACGTTGGCACAGTTGTTCCCAGTCGGGTCACAGCTCTGCCACTGATACGAGTACGAGAGCGGCGGCGTCCCCGACCACGACCCCGGACTCGCACTCAACGTCTGCCCATCCTCCGCCGAACCCCCGACCGACGGCGCCACCACGTTGGACGGGGGTGCCGCCACCACCACGGCGCTCGGGGACGACGCCACGCTCGTCGACCCTCCGGCGTTGGATGCCGTCACCACGACCACCAGCGTCGTGCCGACATCACCGGGGCCCAGCTGGTACAGCGATTGCGTGGCGCCGGCGACGTTCGCGCAGTTGTTCCCGCTCTGGTCGCAGCTCTGCCACTGATACGACACCGACATTGGCGGCGTCCCCGACCAGGATCCCGGGTCCACGCTGAGCGTCTGACCGTCCTGGGCCGTTCCGGATACCGATGGCGCCAGCGTGTTTGCAGGTGGCTCCGCCGACACGACGCCACTCGGCATCGACGCGGTGCTGCTCGATCCCGCGCCGTTCGCGGCGGTGACGACGACCACCAAGGTCGTGCCGACATCCCCGGGACTCAGCTGATATGTCGGGCCGGTGGCCCCAGCGACGTTCCCGCAGTTGTTGCCAGATGGGTCACAGCTCTGCCACTGATACGAATAGGAGAGCGGCGGCGTCCCCGACCACGAGCCCGGACTCGCACTCAACGTCTGCCCATCCTGAGCCGTACCCGAGATCGACGGCAACGCCGTGTTCGCCGGCGACGAGGCAGCGACGACGCCGCTCGGAGCCGACGCGGCGCTGCTC
>NZ_DASRBZ010000202.1:0-2396 GCF_035653355.1 Mycobacterium sp.
CCCTCCGGGAGGGCTGACCGGCATGCCTTGCGCACACGCGCGTGCTGCTCGCCGGTCAGCGTGGTCAAGTATTGACCGGCGGGTCCGACCGCGAACGTGAACGGCTCCCAGAAGTCGTCGAACCCGCTATAGTCCGCGCGAGCGGTGAGTGCGCCGCTGGTGACGTCTTCGAGGCCAGCGCCCCTGAACCGTTCCGCGATGTCGCCCTCGGCGGTGCCCGCCATCCGCCGTTCACCCTCGACATCGGGGTTGAGCTGTCGCACCGCGGTCCAGAAGATCCGCAGCATGGTCATCCCGCCCGCCGTGGTATCCCACATGCAGGCCGCAACCGTGCCGCCCGGCCGTGTGACGCGTGCCATTTCTCGCACGCCCTGGTCGGGATCGCTCATGAATCCGAGCACCAGCGAGGACAGCGTCGCGTCGAACTCCCCGTCTGCCCAGGGCAGCTTTTCGGCAACGCCGTCGTGGACGTCGACACCCGGAAGGCGATCGCGACATGCTGTGGTGAACTGTGGCGCGGGATCGATCGCCGCGACGCGCCTGGCACCAACGCGCCGGACAAGCTCTTGAGTGAGACCACCTGGCCCGCAGCCCACATCGAGGACCCGCATTCCGGAGGTCACGCCGGCGGTGTCGGCCAGCGCGGTGGCCAGCGTGGGCGCATAGCGGCCCATGAAGCGATCGTAATGCTCGGCCGGGACCGCAAATTGCACAGCCTGAGCCAAACCCCTCTCGGAGGGTCACGTCAAGCCCGCGCGACCACCAGCCGGTCGGGTCGTGGCAGGGAAACCCAACTTTTCCTGGAACCGAGTGCCGAATCCGGGCAGCAGGAACCGCGACGCACACCTGTGCCGTAGCACCATCCGTAAGTGATGCGCATGGCGTTGGGATTGTTGTCGACGGCACGCGAAAACTGACCCCGGCGTGGCATCCGAATTTTGCCACCTTGTTCGCTGAGCCTGGCTCGCACCGTCGAGCCGAGGAGGGATGAGAGGGGGTTGTCTGTGGAGGCGTTTTTGACCCGCGCGCAAGTCATTGGAGGAGTTCGACTTCGACTACGCCCGCAGCCTCAAACGCGACCTCATCGCCCACCTGGGCACGCTAGTTTCGTCACCGCCAAAGACAACGTCGTCTTCCTCGGGCCACTCGGGCACCGGGAAGGCCTACATGGCCATTGGCCTGGCCATCCGGGCCTGCCAGGCCGGACACCAGGTGGCCTTCGCCACCGCAGCCCAGTGCGTCGCCCGGCTGGCCGAGGCCCATCACGCCGGCCGGCTGCAGGCCGAGCTGACCAATCTGGACCGCTACCAGCTGCTGGTAGTCGACGAGGCGGGATATATCCCGTTCGAAGCCAAGGCCGCCAACCTGTTTTCCCAACCGGTGTCCTCCCGCTACGAGCGGGCGAGCTTGATCGTCACCAGCAACAAAGTCTTCGGCCGCCGGGGCGAGGTCTTCAGCGACGACGTAGTCACCGCCGCCGTGATCAACCGCCTCGTCCACCACGCCGAAGTGATCTCCCTGAAAGAAGACAGCTACCGACTCAAAAACCGAGACATCGGCCGCGTCCCCACCGCCGCGGCCGACGAATCCTAAACCCCAGGAGGATGGTCAATTTTCACTCGCCGCGAGGTTGATCCGGTGCGGAACTCGACTATGTCACCATCGGCCATGACGTAATCCTTACCCTCCATCCGGATCTTCCCGGCGGCACGGGCCGCGGTCATTGATCCGGCAGCGATGAGATCGTCATAGGACACGATTTCGGCCTTGATAAAGCTCCGCGCGAAGTCGCTGTGTATTACCCCGGCCGCTTCGACAGCGGTAGCACCGGTCCGGATCGTCCACGCTCGCGCCTCTTTTGGCCCGGCGGTGAGGAAGGTCTGCAATCCCAGGGTGTGAAACCCGGCCCGGGCCAGTGCGTGCAGACCTGGCTCAGGCTGGCCGATTGAGTCCAGCAACTCGCGAGCCGATGTCGGATCCAGCTCGAGCAGCTCAGCTTCAACCTTGGCGTCCAGGAAGACCGCATCGGCCGGGTCGACCAGCTTGCGCAATTCCGCTTGCCGTTCTGGGTCGATGAGCACACCTTCGTCTGCGTTGAAGACATACAGGAACGGCTTGCTGGTCAGCAGGCTGAGTTCCGCCAGCGGGGTGAGGTCTAGCTCGGCACGGGCGGCGAACAAGGTGCGCCCGCTGTCGAGCACCTGCCTGGCTGCTTGAGCAGCGACGAGCGCGGCGCGGCGTTGCCTCGGGTTGGTGCGAGCCTCCTTCTCCAACCGGGGCAGCGCGCGGTCCAAGGTCTGCAGATCGGCAAGTACCAGTTCGGTCTCGACGGTGGCGATGTCGTCGGCTGGATCGACCCGTCCCTCGACGTGCAGTACGTCCGGATCGTCGAACAC
>NZ_DASRBZ010000203.1:0-2019 GCF_035653355.1 Mycobacterium sp.
GCATACAGCGTGAACTGGCTGATCACCAATACCGGCGCATTGACGTCGGCCGCGGATTGCTCGTCATCGAGAATGCGCAAGCGCCAAAGCTTTTCGGCGAGCCGCTGAGTGGTGTCGATGTCGTCGCTGTGCGTGACGCCCACGAATGCCAGTAGCCCCTGTTTCTCGGGCCTGATCGCCCCGACCTCCCGGCCGTCGACCGACACCTTTGCCGATGACACCCGTTGCACCAGAACCCGCATGGCCGCGATGCTGCCATCGCGGCCGCTGACGGCCGGGGGCTGGGTACGCTCGCCGTAGTGCGTGCGCCCGGAAGGTGAGGCAGATGTCGGTGCTGGTCGCATTCTCGGTCACCCCCATGGGCGTCGGCGAGGGTGTGGGGGAGATCGTCGCCGAAGCGGTGCGAGTGGTGCGAGACTCTGGGCTACCCAACAAGACCGATGCGATGTTCACCGAGGTCGAGGGGGAGACCTGGGCCGAGGTGATGGCGGTGGTGGAGCAGGCGGTGGAGGCCGTGGCTGCGCGCGCGCCTCGGGTTAGCGCGGTGATCAAGGCAGACGTACGGCCGGGAGCCACCGACATGATGACCCGCAAGGTCGAGTCGGTGGAACGTCACCTATCCGAACACGAGCGGTAGGGCTTGAGCGGGCCTGATCAGGCCTCCACGGCAGCGCAGAATGTCCGCTCCGCGTCGTCACCGCGGACTGCGAACACCACCCGCTCCAGCGAGCGGGGCTTGTGCTGTCGCACCTCGTCGACCATGAGCCGCGCCGCTTCTTCGATCGGAAAATTGCCGACTCCGGTGCCGAAGGCGACTAGGGCGAGGGAGCGACACCCAAGTTCGTCAGCCTTGGTCAGCGTCGAGCGGGTGGCACGCTCGATGATCTCCGGTGACGTCGGCCCGCCGAGCTCCATGGTGGCGGCATGGATGACATAGCGTGCCGGCATGTCGCCGGCGGTAGTCTCCACCGCGTCCCCCAGCCCGATCGGCGCCTTCTCGTCGGATTCGCGTTGCACCGCTGGGCCTCCGGCGCGGGCGATGGCCGCAGCAACTCCACCACCGTGCTTGAGCTGGGTGTTGGCTGCGTTGGCGATCGCGTCGACGTCGAGCTTGGTCACGTCGGCCTGCAGTACTTCTAACTCGATCATCGCCACATCTTGATGCTAGAAGGGCGGCGGTCGGTTGCGTTCGGCGACGTGGTCGTTGTTGAGTGCGCGCTCGGCTTCGATGCGGCGCGCGCGGTCTTGTTCCCGGGTTCGACGGCGCATGGGCATCATGAGACCGCGATCGGCGGGCAGTTGCACCGTTGGGGCAGCGGGTAATTCGCCGGTGGTCAGACTCAGCGTCGGAAACAACAAGCGACTACCTGGACGAGTGATGTACGTCTGCCCGGTCGGAGCAGTCCACACCACAGTTCCGTCGGGCAACTGTCTATCACGCCAAGCCGTCCAAAAAGTCTTGAGCAAGTGGTGTTTTCGACATAGACACTTGAGATTGGATGGGTGGGTCAGCCCGCCGGCGTGGTACGGCACCGTATGGTCCACGTCGCAAAACTCCGCGGGCCGATCGCAGTTGGGGAACCGACAGGTCATGTCGCGGCAGCGAACGAACCGCTCCAGCGCGGCCGACGGCCGATACCCCGCTTCGGCTTGCACCACGTTGCCGGGATGGCATACCGGTTGCAGCGTGGCGCCGGTACGGATCAACTCGGCCAGCAGCGCAGGCGGGATTACCCCGCCACTGGTGAGCACCGCCGGCGGCGACTTGACTGTAGGTACGTCGGGTTCGGGATCTGGCGGCCGCACCAGGGGTTCGTCCGGTGTGATCGGGCACGGCTTGGGCTCGCCCGACAGGTGCCGGTCTAACTGTGTGGTGACGGCCGATTCCTCAGCAACTACATGGATCACCACACCCGAAGACCGCTCCGTGCCATCCATGTCGACCGGACAATCCGCGTTGCCACAGCCGCAGACCAGCCGCTGCGCCCCCGCGGCCAGCGCCCCCAGCGCGTCGGCGCG
>NZ_DASRBZ010000204.1:0-6787 GCF_035653355.1 Mycobacterium sp.
GAGTTCGTCGACCTCGACCCCGACGACCTCGCCGGCCGGGTGCGGGCCAAGGTCATTGTTGACGGCCGCAACTGCCTGGATGTGCGCCGGTGGCAACAAGCTGGTTGGCGGGTGCACTGTTTGGGGCGACGCGTAGCCTAACCGCGTGGACTACGCGGCAGCATTCCTGGAGCAAAACCGCGCCTTTGGAGACGTCATCCGCAGCGGCGACCAATCCACCCCGGTGCCGACGTGCCCTGGCTGGACCTTCAAGGAGCTGTTCCGCCACGTCGGCCGCGGCGACCGGTGGGCGGCGCAAATCATCGCCGACCGCGTCGACCACTATCTTGACCCCCGCACCGTCGAGGGCGGCAAGCCGCCAGCGGATCCCGACGAAGCGATCGCGTGGCTGCACGATGGCGCGCAGCGGCTGATCGACGCGGTCGAACAGGCTGGACTCGACGCACCAGTCTGGACGTTCATCGGGCAGCGTCCGGCGTATTGGTGGGTGCGGCGGCGGCTGCACGAGGCGACCGTGCACCGCGCCGACGCCGCGCTCTCCCTGGGCGTCGAGTACACGCTGGAACCGGCGTTGGCCGCCGACGCGATCAGCGAATGGCTGGAACGGGTCGCCAGCCAAGCCGGCCGTGACGGCGAACCGCTGCCCCTCGAACCGGGTAACACCGTGCACCTGCACGCCACCGATCCCGGTCTGGGCGCCTCCGGCGAATGGACCATCCAAGCCGGTGATAACGGCATCACATGGTCGCACGAGCATGGCAAGGGCACCGTCGCGCTGCGAGGCGGCGCCACGGATTTGATGCTGGCAATGGTGCGCCGCATTCCGACAGCGGATCGCGACATCACGGTATTCGGCGATATCTCGGTGTGGCAGAACTGGCTGGAGCACACGCCTTTTTAGGGCAGCGGCGGTAATTTGCACATCATGACCACATCGGAGATCGCCACCGTTTTGGCGTGGCACGACGCGCTGAACGCCGCCGACCTCGAGACCCTGGTGGCCTTGTCCAGCGAGGACATCGAAGTCGGCGACGCCCACGGTGCCGTGCAAGGTCACGACGCGCTGTGCAAGTGGGCGGCTGAGACCAACACCACCGCCGAACCGGGCCGCATGTACGTCCACGACGGTGTCGTCGTCGTCGAAGAAAAGTTCAGCAGCCCGGCCACTCCCGACGCCACCAGGACTGCCGCGTCGGCGTTTCGGGTGGTCCACGACCATGTCACTTCGGTGTTCCGCCACGACGATCTGGCGTCGGCGTTGGCGGCCACCGAACTGACCGAGGCCGACCTCGTCGACTGAGGAGTCATTGATGCGCGGAATCATCCTGGCCGGCGGCTCCGGCACGCGGCTGTATCCGATCACCATGGGTGTGAGCAAGCAATTGCTGCCGGTGTACGACAAGCCGCTGGTCTACTATCCGCTGTCCACCCTGATGATGGCCGGTATCCGCGACATCCTGGTGATCACCGCTCCTCACGATGGACCCGCCTTCCACCGCGTGCTTGGTGACGGCGCCGTGTTCGGCGTCAACATCAGCTACGCATTTCAGGACCAGCCTGAGGGCTTGGCGCAGGCTTTCGTCATCGGCGCCCACCACATCGGCACCGATACGGTGGCATTAGCGTTGGGCGACAACATCTTCTACGGTCCCGGTTTGGGTACCAGCTTGCGCCGCTTCCAAACCATCGACGGTGGAGCGATTTTCGCCTACTGGGTGGCCAACCCGTCGGCGTACGGTGTCGTCGAATTCGGTGATGACGGCATCGCGCTGTCGATCGAGGAGAAACCGGCTACACCGAAGTCGAACTATGCGGTGCCGGGCCTGTACTTCTACGACAACGACGTGATCGACATTGCCCGGGGCCTAAAGAAATCGGCGCGCGGCGAATACGAGATCACCGAAGTCAACCAGATCTACCTCAACCAGGGGCGGCTCGCGGTCGAGGTGCTCGCCCGTGGCACCGCCTGGTTGGACACCGGGACCTTCGACTCATTGCTGGATGCCAGCGACTACGTGCGCACCATCGAACGCCGGCAGGGCCTCAAGATCAGCATCCCCGAGGAAGTTGCCTGGCGGATGGGCTTCATTGACGACGAGCAGCTTGCCCGGCGTGCCAACACCCTGATTAAGTCCGGCTATGGCCGCTACCTGCTGGAGTTGCTGGAACGACGCTGATTTCCCCGGGCCGATGTCATCGGGGTGTCGTCGCTAGATTGCGCCACCGGAAAGCGTCGGCGCGCAATACGCTGGGCGGAACACGATGACAACGCCACTCGACCCGCCGCCGATTCGGGGTTCGGCTGTGCTCCTCGTGGTGGTCGTCGCCCTCGTCGCCGTTGCCGGAGTGCTTGTCCTTTCCTGGAAGCACCAGCATGCTGGCGCGTCGCGAGAAACAACGCCGGATTCGCTCACGCCATCCGCGCCGCCGGCCGCCGCGCCGCGGCCAGGGCTGCTGGACAAAGACGGACGATTCGTCTTCCTGCTGACCGCTCAAGGCCTCCAACTATCGGCAGCGCGCGACACCACAATCAACGATGCGCATCGCATTTGTTCGCGGTTGCAACGCGGCGAAACCGAGCAGGAGATTGTTCAAGACATCGTCGCGGGAACGCCGGGCATGTCGCCCGATACCGCAGTCACTTTCGCCGACACCGCCATCAGCGTGTACTGCCCGCAGGGACTCACGTAGAAGCGTTTGCCTGGCGCCGAGCCTGCGCTCACGGCATCGACTCTGTGGTCACGGCGGCAAAACGCTAAAAGCCCAGCCGTAGGCGCAGGCTCGATGACGCCGGCTGGGGTGTGCGCCTACTGGCGGTAACTGGTCAGGAAGTTACCCAGCCGCTCGATCGCGTTAGCTAGATCACGCGACCACGGCAGCGTGACGATGCGCAGGTGATCCGGTGCGGGCCAATTGAATCCAGTGCCCTGGGTGACGAGAATCTTCTCTTGCAGCAGGAGGTCCAAGACAAGCTGCTCGTCGTCCTCGATCTCGTACACCTCGGGGTCGAGCCGGGGAAACGTGTAGAGCGCACCGGCCGGTTTGACGCATGACACGCCGGGGATCTCGTTGAGTTTGGTCCAGGCGACGTCACGCTGCTCGAGCAGCCGGCCGCCCGGCAGCACCAGGTCCTCGATGCTCTGGTGACCGCCCAGCGCCACCTGAATCGCGTGCTGGGCAGGCACGTTCGGGCACAGCCGCATGTTCGCCAGCAGGCTGATGCCTTCGATGAAGCTGCTGGCGTGGTCTTTGGGCCCGGTGATCACCAGCCAGCCGGCCCGGTATCCGGCTACCCGGTAAGCCTTCGACAGACCGTTGAACGTCAGGCACAACAGGTCGGGCGCCACCGAGGCCATGCTGATGTGCTTGGCGTCGTCGTAGAGGATCTTGTCGTAGATTTCGTCAGCGAGCAGCAGCAGCTGGTGCTTGCGCGCCAAATCCGCCATCTCGGTGAGGATTTCGCGGCTGTAGACGGCGCCGGTCGGGTTGTTCGGGTTGATGACGACCAGCGCTTTGGTGCGCTCGGTGATTTTGGACTCCAGGTCGGCGATGTCGGGCTGCCAACCCTGGGTTTCGTCGCATAGGTAATGCACGGGTGTGCCACCGGCCAATGACGTCGATGCCGTCCACAGCGGGTAGTCCGGTGCAGGGATCAGCACCTGATCGCCGTTGTCCAGCAAGGCCTGCAGCGTCATAGTGATCAACTCGGAAACGCCGTTGCCCAGGTAGACGTCGTCGACGTCTAATTGCGGGAAGCCGTCGACGAGTTCGTACCGGGTGACCACGGCGCGCCGGGCCGGCAGGATGCCTTTGGAGTCCGAGTAGCCCTGCGCGTACGGCAGCGCCTGGATGATGTCGCGCATGATCACGTCGGGCGCCTCGAAGCCGAACGGCGCGGGGTTGCCGATGTTGAGCTTGAGGATGCGGTGCCCTTCGGCTTCCAGCCGCGCGGCGTGAGCGTGCACGGGTCCGCGGATCTCGTAAAGGACGTCCTGCAGTTTGGATGACTGCGCGAACGTACGCTGCCGGTGGTGGGCGCTGGTATGCCAGGGCAGCTGGTGAGTCGTCACGTCAACCATAGTGCCACCGTTGTCCAATGAAATTTGCTGAGTTCAGCGTTTGCCCGGGGGGCGGGCGCCGCGGGCAATGCCCAAGCCTTTCACTGGCGGCGTCTGCGTTTCCCGGTCACCGTCCTTGTCGGAAGCCGCGGGTTCGGATTCCGGTTGCGGTGTTGGCTCCGGCTTTTGCTCTTGGGCAGCAGGTTGCGCCGCGGCCTTTTTGGCGCCGGGCCGCTTAGCACCGGCAGCGATACCCAGGCCCTTGACCGGTGCAGGGGCAGACGGCTTTGCTTCTGCCGCTTCGGTTTTCGCTTCCGGCTCCGTGGTAGCAGCGGATTGTGTTGGGGCGGCGGCTTTCTTGGCGCCTGGTCGTTTGGCACCGGCGGCAAGGCCCAGCCCCTTGGCGGGCGCCGCGGGCGCCTTGGCTTCCTCGGCGGCCGGCTTCGCTTCCTCGGCGGGCGTCTTGGCTTCCTCGGCGGGCGGCTTGGCTTCCTCGGTGGTGGTTGGCTGCGCGGCAGCCGCCGTTTTCTTGGCACCCGGGCGCTTGGCACCTCCGGCGATACCAAGGCCTTTAGCGGCAGGCGGGGGCCCGGCTTTCGCGGGCTGCTCCTGCGCGGGCGCGGGAACCGGTGACTTTGCGGTCTCCTTCGTCGGCGCGGCCGGCGCCGTCGCGGCCTTCGGCGCGGCCTCGGCGGCCTGCTTGGCGGCCGTGCCCTTGGCAGGCAGCGTCACCGCGCTGCGGTCGATGGACTCCAGCAGCAGGTTGGCCACGTCGCGGACGTCGACGTCCTCGCGACCGGCAGCTTCGGCGCGGTCGTTGACACCGTCGGTGACCATCACCCGGCAGAACGGACAGGCCGTGGCGACCGTGGTTGCACCGGTGCCCAGCGCCTCGTCGACGCGTTCGTGGTTGATCCGCTTGCCGATGTGCTCTTCCATCCACATCCGCGCACCGCCGGCGCCGCAGCAGAAGCTGCGCTCGGCATGCCGCGGCATCTCAGTCAGCGTCGCGCCTGAGGCGCCGATCAGCTCACGCGGCGCCTCGTACACCTTGTTGTGTCGGCCCAGATAGCACGGGTCGTGGTAGGTGATCGACGGGCCGCTCCCGTCGCCGTCGACCGGCTTGACGGGAACCAGCTTCTTGTCCCGCACTAGCCGGTTGAGCAGCTGGGTGTGGTGCAAAACCGTGTAGTTGGCGCCCAGCTGCTTGTATTCGCGGCCCAGCGTGTTGAAGCAGTGCGGGCAGGTGACGACGATCTTGCGGTCGACGGTCTCCACGCCCTCGAACACCCCGTCCAGCGTCTCGACGGCCTGCTGCGCGAGCTGCTGGAACAAGAACTCGTTGCCGGAGCGGCGCGCGGAGTCGCCGTTACAGGTTTCCCCGGCGCCCAGCACCATGAACTTCACCCCGGCGATGGCCAGTAATTCGGCGACCGCCTTGGTGGTCTTCTTGGCCTTGTCGTCGTAGGCGCCGGCGCAGCCCACCCAGAACAGGTACTCGTAGCCGTCGAAGGTGTCGACGTCCTCGCCGTAGACCGGGACGTCGAAGTCGACTTCGTCGATCCAGTTGGTGCGGTCGGAGGCGTTCTGGCCCCACGGGTTGGCCTTGGTCTCCAGGTTCTTGAACAGCACCGACAGCTCGGAGGGGAATTCTGATTCCATCATCACCTGATAGCGGCGCATATCGACGATGTGGTCGACGTGCTCGATGTCGACCGGGCACTGTTCGACGCAGGCGCCGCAGGTCACACACGACCACAACACGTCAGGGTCGATCACCCCACCCTGTTCGGCGGTGCCGACCAGCGGGCGGTTGACCTGCTCGGGCCCGGAGCCGGGCACCCGGCCGAAGCCGGACTCCGGAACGTGGTGGCCCTCGCCGCGACCGGACTCGATGTAGCCGCCCTCGGCGTCGGCCTCCTTTTCCCCGAGGATGTAGGGCGCCTTGGCCATCCAGTGGTCGCGCAGGTCCATGATGACGAGCTTGGGGGACAGCGGCTTGCCGGTGTTCCACGCCGGGCACTGCGACTGGCAGCGCCCGCACTCGGTGCAGGTGGCGAAATCGAGCATCGCCTTCCAGCTGAAGTCCTCGATCTTGCCGCGACCGAATTCCGCGTCGTCGGGCGGGTTTTCGAAGTCGATCGGCTTGCCGTCGGCCTCGATGGGCAGCAGCGGGCCGAGCCCGTCGGGCAGCCGCTTGAAGATGACGTTGATCGGCGCCAGGAAGATGTGCAGGTGCTTGGAGTGCAGCACGATGATCAGGAACGCCAGCATGACGCCGATGTGCAGCAGCAGGGCCACCGTTTCCAGGACTTCGTTGCCGGTGTGGCCGAGCGGTTTCAGGATCACGCCGAACAGCTGTGAGAGAAACGCTGCCTTACCATACGGCAGCGTGCCGTTGTTGACCGCCGAGCCGCGCACCAGCACGTACGTCCAGATGACGTTGAAGATCATGAACAGGATCAGCCAGGCACCGCCGGTGTGCGAGCCGTAGAACCGCGACGCCCGCTTGCGGCGTTCGGGAGCGTTGCGCAGCCGGTTCACCGCGAACCACGAGATCGCGACCAGCACCGCGACGGCGAAGAAGTCCTCGGCGAATCCCAGCCAGCGGGCCCGGCCGAAGAAGGGGATGGCGAAGTCCTGGCTGATCACCAGCGCGCCGAAGGCCTCGACGATGGTCGCGCCGAGGATCACAAACCCCCAGAACGTGAAGAAGTGCGCCAGCCCCG
>NZ_DASRBZ010000205.1:0-6646 GCF_035653355.1 Mycobacterium sp.
GCGGTCTAGCGCTGAACAGCGCTCAGGTGAACCGCACACCTTGTGCCAGCGGTAGTTGCGACGAGTAGTTGACGGTGTTGGTGGCGCGACGCATATACGCCTTCCACGCATCAGAACCGGATTCGCGCCGGCAAAATCGTCGTAGGCCAGCACGTAGAGAATCGGCGCGAACGTCTCGGTAGCCACGATTGCGGTTTGCTCCGGCATCCGCACCAGCGCCGGCGGCGACGTAGCACGCACCGCCGGGTCGCCGATGCGGGCGGCAACCTCGTCGAGCTGGTGCGCGCACGGCGCATCCTGGAGGTCATCGAGGCCGACGGCCTGTTCAGCCGGCGCCGCCGAACACGGCCGCCATTTGCGTGCCCGACTCGACGAACTCGCCGCCGAGTTCCCAGGCTTGGTGCTCGACGTCCGCGGCCGCGGCCCGATGTGCGCATTCAGCTTGCCGACCACCACCGACCGCGACAAGTTGATCCGCGGACTGTGGCAGCGCGGGGTGATCGTTTTGCCAAGCGGGTACGAGAGCGTGCGTTTCCGCCCGGCCCTGACGGTGTCGGGCGACGAAATCGACCAGGCGGTGGCCGCCGTCCGCCAAGTGTTGGAGCACCTCACATGACCGGGTCCGGGACGGTTTACCTGCGCTAACCGGCGGGTATCCCATGTGCGCTCTAAGCAGTCAGGGCCAGGAGGCGTCAGCGCGATGTGACTCGCGATGTAACTGATGCGCCGGATCAGACGATGAAGTAAGAGCAATCCACGCAGGACAGTGATCGACCATGCAAAACCCACGTCAGCATTCACCCGGTGACCGCCTCGGCCAAGAGGACAGCGAGGTCCAGGCGGCGGTGCGGTTTGCGCTTTTAGCCGCGGCGGCCGGCGTCGGTTTCCTTATCGTGGCCGCTTTGTGGGTCAGCACCTGTAAGGGCCAGATGGCCTTGGACACCGTGGCGTGCGGAGCACCGCAGCGGGCCCTGTTGGCTTTCGGTGCGCCGGCGATATTGCTGGCCGGCGGCGGCTGGGCGTTTCTCCGCACCTACCGCGTGTGGCGTGATCGCGGCACGTGGTGGGCGTGGCAGGGCGCCGGCTGGTTCTTGCTGATGCTGATGTTGCTGACGCTCACCATGGGCGTTGCGCCGATCGCAGGCCCGGCACTTGCCGGCTGACCGGCGTCGACTACACCCTTAGGCGGTTCGCTGCTCCGGCCGACCCTCGACGCGCCACTCTTCGTCGATGCTGAGCACTCGGCGACGCTCCAACACCAGCCACAGCGCCCCGTTGACCGTGCCCAGCACAGCAACAAGCACCGTCGTGGGCAGCCACTCGTAATGTTGGTAGGCAGCGGCTGCCAGCGTGCTGACCACCCCTAGTACTGCGATCGCCAGCAGGATAAATCCCGGCCAGAACAGGTTGTCCTTCATCGTGATACCGGCATGAGGCTGCGTAGTCCGGAAATGATCAATCGGATCTCGATGGATGTCTCCCACCGGGCCTCCCTCCGTCGCCGGACGAGATAACGACCATTTTGCTACTTACTCGCGGTCCGGCGCACGTTGCGTGATCGGGCGCGTCACTCCGGCCTCGTCGCGGATCAGCACATCGGGCAGCAAAACCGCCCCGACCGTTGTCACGAGCCAGACCACAAGCGTTGCCGCAACCCACGACGCGGCCCCGCGGATGCTGAGCCCAGCAGTAAATTCCGAGGCGAGGATCAGTGCGAGCAGCGTCAGTGCCAGACCGGTGCTGCCCATCAGCAACGAGGCATACGCACGCGGCAACTTCAAAATCCACCAGGACAGCACCGCCTGCGCTACCGCGAAAATCACTACGGCGACGATGAAACCGGAAACTGACAGCGAGACCCGGGGAACAACCCACGCCGCCACCAGCAACCCGATCGCCCACGACGCCAGAAGCACAATGGTCCGCAGCACCATCTGCCTGAACTCACCACTCATGGCAATTAAGCGTAGGTGCCTTGGCCCCAGTTTTACGGCTGCGTTGACTGATCAAAACGCCGGTTTGCGATCGGGCGCGGCGTGCTGTTGGCCCGGCGGTGTTGCAAACACAAAAGGCCCAGCCGCTCGGCTGGGCCTTTTGCTTTCAGGCGGATCTTATTGCTCGCGCTGTTGGGTGGCCTTTTGGCGTTGCTCTTTGGCTTTGGCCTCAGCGCGCGCCTTCTCAGCCTCGGCTTCCTTGCGGGCGGCGTCGCGGTGCGCTCTGGCCTTGTCCTGCTGCGCCTGGCCCTCCTGGGACAGGTTGTCGCGGCCGGTAACCGTGCCTACGACCTCTTTGACAAGGCCTTTGACGCCCTCAACGATGCCCCGCACGGCTTCGCCGGGGCCACTGTTCTCACCCATATATCTTCCTTTCCGCGTTAGCGGTACGCCCTCGCGGCGTTACGTAGGCGTACCCAGCCTTTCGCCCTCTTCTTGAGCGTCGCGCGGTTCTGCACGCTACGGAGTGGGAGCGAGCCGGCGTGCTGGCGACGCTTCGGTCACCCGCATCCGACATCTTCGCCTCCTCTGCAGCCGCTATCCCCGACCGTCAGCGAGGTTTCCCATCACGGGACTGTCGCAAACACCTCCCGGCTATCCCCGATACTCATCGCGGTCATCCTCGACGACTTCATGCAGCTGGTCCTGCCAATCCGGGGCATTGGCCTCCATGGGGACCTCCACCGGCACATCCGCGTGCTCCACGCTGGCCGGCTCCGGCGCGGTTTCTTGCTCCTGCTCGACGGCGTCGGCGATGGGCGTCTCGTCGGAAAGATTGCGATCGCGCATCTGCGCCTCCTACCCCTGGGCGCACGAGCCGAAACTGCGGCCCAGGTCACTGGTTACAAACGACGGTCAGCGGGTATGGACTTTGCACGATGACGAATTCGCAGGCGGTCGGTTATGTCGTGGTGCCGTGGTCAGCCCATCATTGGGGACAGAATCACAAACGCGATGACATAAATCCCTACCGCAACCAAGATCAAGACGACCAGCGTGATCACTGCGATCAGCGCGACGCGCCCAAGATTGCGCGTGCGGGCCGTGTCGGTTGTGTCGGCCTCGTCCATGCGGACCGCATACCCGGAGGTGGTCATGACTAACCGGCTCCGCCTCGGAGATAGTCTCGGTCACACAATGCTGGGAGACCCCATGGCCGATGCAGAAGCGCGCGGTGAGAAGCAGCAACGAGGCGACCGCGCGGTCGAACTCCGGGTCGCTGCGCGGCTGGAGAATTTGGCGGTGCTGCGCACACTGGTCGGGGCGGTCGGCACCTTCGAAGACCTCGATTTCGACGCGGTGGCTGATTTGCGGCTCGCGGTCGACGAGGTCTGTACCCGGTTGATTCGCTCAGCCACACCGGACGCGACGTTGGTGCTGGTGGTCGACCCGCGAGACGACGAGCTCGTGGTGGAGGCGTCGACCACCTGCCAAACCTACGACGTGGTGACTCCCGGTAGCTTCAGCTGGCACGTCCTGACTTCGCTGACCGACGGCGTGCAGACCTTCCGCGACGGCAGTCAGCCGGAAGGCGGCGGTGTCTTCGGGATCACGCTGACCACACGACGGGCGGGCTCCACCAGGTGACAGCGCGAGCTGTCGGCGGTTCTGGTTCGCGACAGAATGAATATGCCGACGTTCCCGACTTGTTCCGTGAGCTGGCCACCCTCCCGCCGAACTCACCGGAATTCCAGCGGCAGCGCGACAAGATCGTCGAGCGCTGCCTGCCGCTGGCCGACCACATCGCACGCCGATTCGAGGGCCGCGGCGAACCGCGCGACGATTTAGTCCAGGTAGCGCGGGTCGGGCTGGTCAACGCGGTGGTCCGATTCGACGTCGAGGCCGGATCAGACTTCGTGTCGTTCGCGGTGCCCACCATCATGGGGGAGGTCCGGCGACACTTTCGCGACAACAGCTGGTCGGTGAAGGTGCCGCGGCGTCTCAAAGAACTGCACTTACGGCTCGGCACTGCTACCGCCGACTTGTCGCAACGGCTGGGCCGAGCTCCCACGGCCACCGAGCTCGCCGACGAACTCGACATGGACCGCACCGAGATCGTCGAAGGACTGGTTGCGGGCAGCTCATACAACACGCTGTCGATCGACAGCGGTGGCGGCGGTAGCGCCGACGACGATGCCCGTGCGATTGCTGACACCCTCGGCGACGTGGATACCGGCCTAGAGCGGATCGAGAACCGCGAGGCGTTGCGTCCGCTACTGGATGCGCTGCCCGAGCGGGAGCGGACGGTGTTGGTGCTCCGGTTCTTCGAGTCGATGACGCAGACGCAAATCGCCGAACGGGTCGGCATCTCGCAGATGCACGTGTCCCGTCTGCTGGCTAAATCGTTAGCGCGACTGCGGGACCAATTGGAGTAGGCGGCGCGGTTCGTCGGCGGCGGCCATCGCCGCATCCGTGGACTCCGCGATTGGCAGCGCGTGCTCGGGATCGCAGATCCGCAACAGCCGAGAAACCGCGCGACTGGGCACTACCGCCCACCGCACGTCGGCTGCGGCGCAGCGGACATTGATCGTGTGCAGGGCTGAAAACGCCGCGGTCCCAAAGAATTCCACGCCGCTGAGGTCCAAGACCAGCAGCTTGGAGAAGCTGGCGCAGCGCTGCACGTAATCGGCGAGCTGACCGGCGTTGGCGGCGTCGAGCTCGCCCTGCGCGGCGACCACGGCGACCGACGGCCCCCGGTGGACGGTAAAACGTGCGGTGCGGTTCTCCCAGGGTTGAGACGGAAATGCGGCGTCTGCGCCAGCGGTCGCGCCCGCAGGGCCTGCGGTTTTCACGACAGACATAGGTGACTCCATCAGTCGACGAAAATTTCGTGCTGTGGATCACGTCAATTAGAGGATTGCCCTTCGCGGCAGGGAGTTCGCCTCCCTGCACGTCATTGACGCTGTCCGGGCGGCTGTGAACTCAACCTGCCAAAAACCTTACTCGGGCCGGGGTGGGCCTACAACGGTTTAGCTGCGATTCCCCCGCTCACCAGGAACGATGGCGGTCGCGAACCGCCGCACCGAGTCGGCGGCGGCCACCACAGCTGCGGTATGGCCCTCGCATGCGCGGGTATCGATGGCACCCGTCGCGGGGTTCAGCGTCACCTCGCCCAGCGACTCGCCCGTCGTGGCCTCGCAGATAGCCCAGCTGTACCGCGTGTCCGACGACCAATCGTCGAGATGCAGCGCCCGCAGGTACCACGGCCCGGCGTTGATCTCAATAGCCTCCAGGTCCGGCTCCTCCGGCTATTTGATCTCGGCGAGGACCGTGCCCTGAGTGATGGCAGCCCCGGCCTCAACCGCCAGACCCGTGATAGTGCCGTCTTTGTGCGCGGTGACCGGGTTCTCCATCTTCATCGCCTCCAAGACCACGACCAGATCGCCGGCGCTGACCTCTTGGCCTTCTTCGACGGCGACTTTGACCACGGTGCCCTGCATGGGGGCGGTCACCGCGTCGCCGGAGGCCGCGGCGCCAGCCAGTGCGCCGCGCTTGCGTGGCTTGGGTTTGCGCCGGATGACACCGCTCTCGGAGCCGCCGCCGTTGGACAGCGCCAGGTCGGCGGGCAGCGACACTTCCAGCCGGCGGCCACCGACCTCGACGACCACCTTCTGCCGCGGCCGGGCGTCCTCCTCGTCGAGGGGCTCGCCGCCGGTGAACGGCTCGATGGTGTTGTTCCACTCGGTTTCGATCCAGCGGGTGTGCACCGAGAAGCCGTTCTCGTCGCCGATGAACGCCGGGTCGCGGACGATCGCCCGGTGGAAGGGGATCACGGTGGCCAGGCCCTCGACCTCGAACTCGTCGAGAGCGCGGCGGGCCCGGGCCAGCGCCTCCTCGCGGTCGGCGCCGTACACGATCAGCTTTGCCAGCATCGAGTCGAACTGCCCGCCGATCACCGAGCCGGTCTCGACGCCGGAGTCCACCCGCACGCCTGGGCCGGACGGCGGGTGGAACTTCGTCACCGGCCCCGGTGCGGGCAGGAAGTTGCGACCGGCGTCCTCGCCATTGATGCGGAACTCGAAGGCGTGTCCGCGCGGCGTCGGGTCCTCGGTGATGTCCAGCTTCTCGCCGTTGGCGATCTTGAACTGCTGCAACACCAGGTCGATGCCCGCGGTTTCCTCGGTGACTGGGTGTTCTACCTGCAGCCGGGTGTTGACCTCCAGGAACGAGATCAGCCCGTCGTGACCGACCAGGAACTCCACGGTCCCGGCGCCGTGGTAGTGGGCTTCCTTGCAGATGCGCTTGGCCGCTTCGTAGATTTCCTTGCGCTGCGCGTCGGTGAGGAACGGCGCCGGCGCCTCCTCGACCAGTTTCTGGTAGCGGCGCTGCAGCGAGCAGTCGCGAAGGCCGGCCACCACCACGTTGCCGTGCTGGTCGGCGATCACCTGCGCCTCGACGTGGCGCGGCTTGTCCAGGTAGCGCTCGACGAAGCACTCGCCCCGGCCGAACGCGGCGACCGCTTCGCGCACCGCCGACTCGTACAGCTCGGGGATCTCCTTCTCGGTGCGGGCCACCTTCATGCCCCGCCCGCCGCCACCGAACGCGGCCTTGATCGCCACCGGCAGCCCGTGCTCCCGGGCGAACTCCAGCACCTCCTCGGCGCCCTTGACCGGGTCCGGGGTGCCGGGCACCAGCGGGGCGCCGGCGCGCAT
>NZ_DASRBZ010000206.1:0-2066 GCF_035653355.1 Mycobacterium sp.
CTACGCGGACTACACCCAGATATGGGCCGCCGCGCCGGACGGCCGCATCGCGGGCGGGGTGATCCCGATCGATCGCGAGGGTGTCACGATCGAAGATGACTGGGACGGTTTCGGACAGCGTCTGACTGCCACCGGCACGACGCGCCTGGACAACGTCTACGTCGCCGAAGACGAGTACTACGACATCGGCGAGCCGGACGGGCCGTTGCCGCCGAGTTACTACGGTGCGTTCCTCCAGCTGTACCTGCAGGCCGTGACGGCCGGTGTCCTCAGAAGCGTGCGCAATGACGCCGTCGCACTGACCAAGCGCCGCAAGCGCAACTTCAGTCATGCCGTCAGTCCGCACGCACCGTCAGAGGACCGGCAGGTCCTCCAGGTGGTTGGAGAGATTGCGGCGCATGCGTTCGCGGCCGAGGCGATCACGCTAATCGCCGCCGAGCGGATCCAGGACGCCGTTGATTCCGTCGTGGACGGGATTCCGACCGCACGGGCCGCAGAGGCCGCTCAGCTGGCTGCAGCCGAAGCGAAGGTCGCGGTTGACGGCTTCTCGTATGCGACTGCGGCGAAGCTGTTCGACGTGGGTGGCGCGTCGGCGACACAGTCGATCTACAACCTCGACCGGCACTGGCGAAACGCCCGCACGATCTCGACGCACAACCCGACGTTCCTCAAGGCCTCGGCCATCGGAGACCACATCGTCCACGGTGCGTCGTTCCCGGCCAACGCTTACTTCTGATCGCCCACCACGAGAAAGGAATCACACGATGTCTTCCGTCGGATTGCTATTCGTTGGGGCGGTGCTGTTCATGAACGGCCTGCTGTTTCTGGGCAAGGCTGACGTCAAAGGTGTGGCGGTCTTCAACCTGTTCGTTGGTGGTCTACAGACAGCGGTTCCGTTCTACCTGATCGCCACCGCACATACTCCGAACGACATTCTGAGCGCGGCCGGCATCTTCCTGTTTGGGTTCACGTATCTCTACGTCGGCATCGTGAACCTGGCCGGCTTCAAGGCCGACGGCATCGGCTGGTATTCACTGTGGGTTGCTGCTCTGGCCGCGGGATTCGGGCTGACGACGATCTTGCGTTTTCACGACACGCCCACCGGGTTGCTGTGGTTGCAGTGGGCCGTGCTGTGGGCCCTGTTCTTCGTCGTGCTCGCGCTCGGTTTCGAACGGCTCACCTTGGTGGCCGGATGGCTAACGCTGATTCTGTCGCTTACGACATGCACGATCCCAGGCTTCCTGCTCCTGCTCGGCGACTGGGGGAAGGTGCCGACGTGGGCGGTGATCGCATCGATCGTCGCCACCGCGGTCGCGGTGATCGTCGCTGCGATTCGCACGGTGCCCGCCGCGTCGCAGCCGGCCGCCGCAGCCGGCGATCTTGGGGTCGCGGTCCCGAACTGACAAATCGCTCAGGGCAGCAGCGGGCGTAAAAGCGCTCGCTGCTGCCCGAGTGCAGCGTCGAGAAGGTTCACCGGACCGGAATCACGGCACGGTCAAGCCGCGCGCGCAGCCGGGCGTCGACCAACCCGCTCCACGGCGTGCGCGGCAGCCTCGATCGCGCTCGCGAACGACACCTCGGACAGGCAGCCGTCCGCGGCAACCTGATCGCCGCAGAGGAAGACACCTTCGCCGCGATCGACCGCCGGGCGGTCACGCCAGGTCGTGCCGGGCAGGTCGAGCGCACCGCTGCGGCCGTCCATGACCTGCCGCCGCCGCCATGTGGCGCGTTCTCGCCAGCCGTCGAACGACGCGTCGAGCAGCGCGTCCAGGCGGCTGGCGGCGCTGTCCGGGCTCTCGTCGGGCCTCATCGGCATCTGTGCCTGCACGAGCGATTCGCCGGCCGGGGCAAGCGATGGGTCCTGCGCCGAGTAGCGCTCGATCCAGCCGGCGCTCTCGAGGTCGGAGACGATCCAGGGGTCACCGCCCTGGTCGCGCAGCCCGAGGTCCAGACACACCGTGCGGCCACTTGGCCACTGCAGGGTGTCATCATCGAGGAGCGTCCGGGCGTCGCGCAGTTCGAGCGCGACGATCACCGGCGGATTCGGCAGCGCGTCCACCCGCTCG
>NZ_DASRBZ010000207.1:0-4586 GCF_035653355.1 Mycobacterium sp.
CCACTGCTGCCTCCCGTAGGAGTCTGGGCCGTATCTCAGTCCCAGTGTGGCCGGACACCCTCTCAGGCCGGCTACCCGTCGTCGCCTTGGTAGGCCATCACCCCACCAACAAGCTGATAGGCCGCGGGCCCATCCCACACCGCTACAAAACGCTTTCCACCACACACCATGCAGCATGTGGTCCTATCCGGTATTAGACCCAGTTTCCCAGGCTTATCCCAAAGTGCAGGGCAGATCACCCACGTGTTACTCACCCGTTCGCCACTCGAGCACCCCCGAAGGGGCCTTTCCGTTCGACTTGCATGTGTTAAGCACGCCGCCAGCGTTCGTCCTGAGCCAGGATCAAACTCTCCAAACAAAAACCATTCAAAGAGAACAACCCGACAAACAAACAAACAACCACACCCCATGACACGGGGGCATCACAAGGCGCAGCAAAAAAACAACAACAAACAAAACCACCAAACACACTATTGAGTTCTCAAACAACACCCACCAACAGGCAACCCTGCTACTATACTCCGCGGCAGAGTACCCGTCAACTCGGTTAAGTGGTTGTGTTCCTCAACCGACTCGGGTTGTGAACTGTCTATTCTACGCGTTCGATCTCCGCGCCGAGACTGACGAGGTTTTCCACGAACAACGGATAGCCGCGGTCAATGTGGAAGACGTCGTGGACTTCGGTATCGCCGTCGGCCACCAGTCCCGCCAGGACTAGGCCGGCCCCGGCGCGGATGTCCGAACACCACACCGGCGCGCTGGAGAGTTGCGGGAGGCCCCGCACCACCGCATGGTGTCCGTCGGTGCGAGCGTCGGCGCCCAGCCGGATCATCTCCTCGACGAACCGAAACCGCGCCTCGAACACGTTCTCGGTGATCATCGACGTTCCGTCGGCGATTGAGGCCAAAGCGATGGCCATCGGCTGCAGATCTGTCGGGAACCCGGGAAACGGCAACGTTGCGACGTTGACCGCCTTCGGGCGTTCGTACTGCACCACCCGGAAGCTGTTGTCAGTCTGAGTCACCGTGGCGCCCGCGTCATACAGCTTGTGCAGCACCACTTGCAGGTGTGCGGGATCGACGCCGGTCACCGTGATGTCACCCCGAGTCATCGCCGCCGCGATCCCCCAGGTGGCAGCCACGATGCGATCGCCGATCACCCGGTGCTCGGTGGGGTATAGCCGCGGCACACCGGTGATCGTCATCGTCGGCGAGCCCGCGCCCTCCACCTGCGCGCCCATTTGGTTCAACATCGTGCACAGGTCGACCACATCGGGCTCGCGCGCAGCATTGTGAATGGTGGTGACACCCTCGGCCAGCACCGCAGCCATCAGGATATTTTCCGTGGCACCCACCGACGGAAACTCCAATTGAATTTCCGCCCCCCGCAACGTTTCTGCCTGCGCGACGACACAGCCGTGCTCGATGTTGCAGTCGGCGCCCAGCTGCCGCAGACCCGCCTGATGCATGTCCAGCGGCCGCGACCCGATGGCGTCACCGCCCGGAAGGGCAACTTTGGCGCGCTTGCACCGGCCCACCAACGGCCCCAATACGCATACCGACGCCCGAAACTGCCGGACCGCCGCAAAATCTGCGTCGTACTTGAGCTCGTCCGGGGAGGTGATCTGCACCGTTGCGCCGGACAGCTCCACCGTTGCGCCCAAGCCCCGCAATACCTCAGCCATCAAAGGGACATCAAGGATGTCGGGACAGTTGGTGATCGTGCTGGTGCCTTCGGCCAAAAGCGCCGCCGCCATCAGCTTAAGCACGCTATTCTTGGCGCCCCCAACAGCAACTTCGCCCGACAACCGGTTCCCGCCGGTCACCACGAAACGCTCGCCCACCCGGGTTAGTTTAGTGAGGCGCTACCCGCCTGTCAGTCAGCCCAGCCACTCAGAACGGTACGGTTTGAGTTATGGCAGTCCATCTGACCCGCATCTATACCCGCACCGGCGACGACGGTACAACCGGATTGAGCGATTTCTCGCGGGTCTCAAAGAACGATGCCCGGCTGGTGGCGTATGCCGACTGCGACGAAGCCAACGCCGCCATTGGCGTCGCAATCGCGCTGGGCCGACCCGACGAGGAAATAACTGGTGTGCTCCGGCAGATCCAAAATGACCTGTTCGATGCCGGCGCAGACCTCTCGACTCCCGTGGTGGAACAGCCCGAGCATCCCCCGCTGCGAATCACCCAGCCCTACGTCGACCGGCTGGAGGGCTGGTGCGACAAGTACAACGAAACCCTGCCGCCATTGAATTCTTTTGTGCTGCCAGGTGGTTCAGCGCTGTCGGCGCAACTGCACGTGGCGCGCACCGTGGTGCGTCGTGCCGAGCGGTCCGCCTGGGCAGCGATAGACGCCTATCCGGAGGGGGTTAGCGTGCTGCCGGCGAAGTATCTGAACCGGCTCTCGGATCTGTTGTTCATCCTGTCACGGCTTGCCAACCGTGACGGTGACGTGCTCTGGCAACCAGGCGGCGGGCGGGCTGGACCGCCCGAAAGCTAGAGTTGCACTGGGAGTTTCGCATGTCTCACACGGTGCGCCGACGCGCTCGGGGCGACGGGCGGGACTCCAACCATGACAGGAACGCGGTCAAAGCGCCTCGGTCAAGCGCGATTTCGTAACCCCGCCTGCGATCTTGGCTTGAGTCACGTAATTCCAGCACGACGATTTCGTCGGTCATGATATCGAGTTCGTCGCCGCGCGGTGAGCGGCGCGAAATGATTTCGATTCCTCGCCTGCTGAGCCGGCGATCGGGCCACCACCGCACGCTCGAGAGCCGGTAGAACACGGCTTCACCACCGCGGTACCGGATCACGCCATGCCGCCAGCCGTGACCGCCGACGGCCGGCGTGTCGCGCAGGATCGCCGCAGTCCCGCCCTGGCGCAGATTCCAGAGCCGGTAGCTGAGCGCGACGACGACCAGAAAGAGCACGCAAACCAGCGCGCCCATGACGATCATGGCCGCGCTCATCGCCGCGCCGCGCTAGTCGAGCACGCCCAAGGCGCGCAACCTGGCCCGCCCCTGCGCGGCGATCCGCGGGTCGCCGGATTGGGCATCATGCCTGGCGGTCGCCTCGTCGATCTCTGATGCGAACTCGGCGGATTCGGCGAGGATGGTGACGCCTTCCTCGGTCACCGACAGAAATCCACCGTGCGTAGCGATGCGCAGGTCGTCTTCGCCCTCGCGTTCGACGCGCACCATGGCATCGTCGACCAGTTGCGCTACGAGAGGGATATGTCTTGGCATTATGCCGATCTCGCCGACAGTGGTGCGGGTGAAGATAAACGTTGCCTTGCCCGACCACATCTTTCGGTCGACGTCGACGATGTCGACGTCCATTTCGGCCATGTCACATCACCTCTCGCGCTTGACAGAAAGCAACGATCTGCCTCGAGTCGATCATGGCTGGCTACTCGCCGTCTTTGGCTTCCTCGTCACCACCGTTGTCTTTCTTGGCTTCGGCGTCATCGCCCTCGTCGGCCTTCTCGTCCTTGTCCTCTTTCTTCTGGTCCTCGTCTTTCTTGGACTTACCGTTCTTCTTGCCGTTGCCTTCGAGCTTTACGCCGTAGTCCTGGGCCTTCTTGGCCAAGTCGTCCAAGCCGCCGATCAAGAAGAAGGCTTGTTCGGGTACGTGGTCGAAGTCGCCCTTGGTCAGCCTGTCGAAGGCCTCGATGGTCTCCTTCACTGGCACCGTTGAACCTGGCCGGCCGGTGAACTGCTCGGCGGCCATCATGTTCTGTGACAGGAACCGCTCAATGCGCCTCGCCCGGTTAACCTGCTGCTTGTCCTCCTCGGACAGCTCGTCGATACCCAGAATCGCGATGATGTCCTGAAGGTCCTTGTACCGCTGGAGGATTCGAATGACCTCTTGCGCAACGCGGTAATGCTCATCGCCCACCACATCGGCGTCGAGGATGGTGGAGCTAGACGCCAGCGGGTCCACGGCGGGGAAGATGCCCTTGGAGAACACGTCGCGGCTGAGCTCCGTGGTGGCGTCCAGGTGCGCGAAGGTGGTCGCCGGAGCCGGGTCGGTGTAGTCGTCGGCAGGCACATAGACCGCCTGCATCGAGGTGATCGAGCGGCCTCGCGTCGAGGTGATCCGCTCCTGCAACTCGCCCATCTCGTCGGCCAGCGTGGGCTGGTATCCCACCGCCGACGGCATCCGGCCGAGCAGCGTCGACACTTCCGAGCCCGCCTGGGTGAATCGGAAGATGTTGTCGATGAACAGAAGTACGTCCTGCTCCTGTTCGTCGCGGAACCACTCCGCCATGGTCAACGCGGACAAGGCTACGCGCAGGCGCGCCCCCGGCGGCTCGTTCATCTGTCCGAACACCATTGCCGTCTGCGACAGGACTTCACGGCCGGTGTTGCCGATCTTGGTTTCCTGCATTTCCAGCCACAGATCGTTGCCCTCGCGCGTCCGTTCGCCGACGCCGGCAAACACCGAGTAACCGCCGTGCTGGCTGGCGATGCGAGCAATCAACTCGGTGAGAATGACCGTTTTGCCCAGACCAGCGCCGCCGAACAGACCCGCTTTGCCGCCGCGCACCAAGGGCGTCAACAAATCGATGACCTTGATGCC
>NZ_DASRBZ010000208.1:0-7576 GCF_035653355.1 Mycobacterium sp.
CATCAAAGAGATCTCACGCGACACCGACCTGTGGTCCACCAACGAAAACGGCGTCGTCATGCGGTTCCCCGAAGGCATGACCGCTGAGCAGCTCGAACTAACCAAGGCGTTATTGATCAATCACGATCCACCCGAGCACACCCGGCTGCGCAAGCTGGTCTCCCGGCTCTTCACGCCGCGGTCGGTGGCCGGACTCGAGGAAAAACTGGCCCACGCCGCCCATGACATCGTGCGCGCCGCAGCCGAGAAGGAAACCGGCAACTTCGTCGACGACATCGCGATGAAACTGCCGCTGCTGGCGATCGCCGACCTGATCGGGGTTCCGGAAGCCGACCGCGAAAAGCTGTTCGCCTGGACCAATTCCGTCATGAACACCGACGACCCCGACTTCGACAGCGATCCGACGACCGCTAACGCGGAGCTGATGGGCTACGCCTACAACATGGCCGAGGAGCGTCGCCGCTGCCCGGCCGACGACATCGTGACCAGGCTGGTCCAGGCGGACGTCGACGGCGAATCGCTGGGTGACACCGAATTCGCGTTCTTCGTCATCTTGCTGGCCGTCGCCGGGAACGAGACAACCCGCAATGCCATGACGCACGGCATCAACGCATTTTCCGACTATCCCGAGCAGTGGGAGCTCTACAAGCGAGAACGACCCGATACTGCCGTCGACGAGATCGTCCGCTGGGCAACGCCGGTGCATTGTTTCCAACGCGCCGCCCGAAAGGACGTCGAGGTCGGGGGCATCACGATCCGCGAGGGCCAGCGAGCCGGATTGTTCTACAGCTCAGCCAACTTCGACGAAGAGGTTTTCGAGAACCCCTTCGAATTCAACGTGCTGCGCGATCCCAACCCGCACCTGGGATTCGGCGGAAACGGCGCCCACTTCTGCATCGGCGCCAACCTGGCGCGCATGGAGATCAAGCTGATCTTCAACGAGATCGCCGACCAATTGCCTAACATCACCAAACTGGCAGAGCCGACGCGGCTTCGATCCGGGTGGATCAACGGCATCAAGGACCTGCAGGTCGCCTACCACGGGTAGCCGCACCATAGGATTCCGGCGTGCGTACCCACGGGTGGGCGGGCGCAGCGCCAGCCACTGACGACGAGGCCGTTTCCCGGATCCTGGCCGCCGCCAGTAACGCCATCGATAGCCGCGGCGCCGACTTCAGCATCGCCGACGTGGCGCGTGCGCTGGGCGTCACCCGGCAGACGGTCTACCGGTACTTCCCCAGCACCGACGCCCTACTACAGGCGGCGGCAACCCATGCGGCGACGGGCTTTCTCGACCGGTTGGCTGCCCACTTGTCGGGGATCACCGATCCTGTGGAAGCGGTCACCGAAGCCATCGCCACCACCCTGGAGTGGTTGCCCGCCGACAAACACATCAGTCTGCTGCTGGCGCCAGACCGCGGTAACGCATACACCTCGGAGGTCACCTCCGACGTCGCCCTGCAATTCGCCAATTCGATGTTGCGCCGGTTCGACATCGACTGGTCTGCAGTGGGTTTGACCGACGCCGACCTGGCCGATCTGACCGAGCACTTGCTGCGCATCATCCAGTCGTTCGTCATCGATCCCGGCCGGCCGCCCCGCCGCGGCAAGAACTTGCGCGACTACCTGCGTCGTTGGGTCGGCACAGCAGTGACCGACGGTCGGCGTTAATCCAGCGACTTGCCGGTGTGCATCTTCAACGCGGCGTCGACGTTGGCCTTCTTGTCTTCTCCGGCACCCTTTGCCGCCGCCTTCTTGCGTTTTGACACCACAGCGTCGACGGCACCGTTGAGCGCTGACCCCAGCGGGAACCCTAGATACTGGGTGAGGAAGACGGCCATCTCCTTCAGTTCAGTCTCGGTGAGTTCGCCGTTGAGTAGCGCCGCGTTGATTTGGATCTCGGCCAGGTCGCGATTTCCGATCGCGGTCACCGCCGTCAGCGTCATGATGCGCTTATCCCGCATCGACAGCTCCGGCCGGGTCCAAATGGTGCCGAACAGGTGATCAACAGTCAGGTCGAAGTATGCGTCGCCCTCGACGTTGGGCATCTCCCAGCCATAGACCTCGTTCATCTTCGCCAGGCCCTTGCGGCGCAACTCGTCCATGGTTTCTCCTATTCGTTCGAGTGCGGCAGCCCAAGCCCGTCCGCGAATCGCTGCAACGCGACTTTGGCCAGTGGCAGCTCCACCGACAGCGCCTCACCCAGCCCCAGCGCCAGGCTCAGATCCTTCTCCCCGAGCCCGCGGGTGTGCAGGAACGGCTCATACAAGAAGTGGTCGGGCTCAAGGGGTTTCATGTCGTCTCTTACCATGATCGCCCCCGGGCCGCCGGTGAGCGCATCGGTGTGGCGGACTACCCGACCAAGCGCTTGCAGGTCCAGGCCGGCGGCCTCGGCCAGTTTCATGGCCTCGCATGCCGCGGCGTACGAGGTGAACGTCAACATGTTGCGCGCCAACTTCATCCGCGTACCGGCACCCGGTCCGCCGGCGTGGATGACCAGTGATGCCCACTGCTTGAACGCCGGCTTGATCCGCTCGTAGACTTCCCGCTCGGCGCCCACCATGGTGGCCAATTCACCCTTTCCGGCGGCGCCACCGCCGCCGCTGACAGGCGCGTCGGCGATGTGGATGCCTTGCGGTTCCAGCTCGTTGGCCAATTCGACCGCTGTAGTGTCGCTGATCGTGGAGTGGATCGCAATGACGGTGCCAGGCTTGGCCCGCTGTGCCAGCTCACCGACTACCTCGCGCACCTGGGCATCGTCCAGCACTGTGACGCTGATGATATCGGCGTCGGCAACGTCGGCGACGCTGTCAGCCAGCATGGCACCGGCTTCGGCCAGCGGCGTCATGGCTTCGGTGCGGATGTCGAAAACCGTTAGCCCACCGGGCCACTCGACCAGGCGCCGGGCCATCGGCGCACCCATGTTGCCCAGCCCGATATAGCCGAGCTTTAAATCCTGGCTCATGACCGGATGATCTGTCCGCCGTCGACGTTGAAGATCTGGCCGGTGATCCAGGACGCCTGGTCGGACAACAGGAAAAGGCACATGCCGACCAGATCCTCGGGTGTGCCCATGCGCGAGAGCGGGATCTGCTTGACCATGTCCTGGACGATCTCGCCGGGCGTGACGGTCTTGGTGGCCTCGGTATCGATCGGGCCCGGCGCAATCGCGTTGATGCGGATGTTCATACCGCCGAGCTCGCGGGACAACTGCTGGGTCAGCCCGTTGATGCCGACCTTGGCCAGGCCGTAGAAATTCGAATACAGCCACGCCGCGGTCGAGGATTGGTTGACGATCGCGCCGCCGCCGCGTTTGGCCATCTTCTTGTACACCGCACGGGTGCAGACCAACGCGCCGTCGAGGTTGACGCTCATAAACTTCTTGTAGTAGTCCCACGGCACAGTCAGCAGCAGGTCGAGTTTCATGCCGCCGTAGATGGCGGCGTTGTTGACCAGATAGTCGATGCCGCCGAACTCCGCCACCGTGGCGTCGGCCATGGCCTTGGCCGAATCCGGATCCGAGACGTCGACCGGCACATGGATCGCCTTGCCGCCGTCGGCGACGATCTGCTTGGCCGCAGCCTGGGCGGCGTCGGCGTTGATGTCGGCGACCACCACCGCGGCCCCTTCGCGGGCCAGCGCTTGGGCGTATGCCTGGCCGATGCCCTGCGCCGCGCCGGTGACGATGGCCACCTTGTTGTCGAATCGCATTGTCTTCCTCTCCGGCCGAGCGGCCACTTATTGCACGCTTCTCGCGAAAAACCGTGTGATAAGTGGCCACTCGGCGCTCGTCATTGCACCCCTGTCGCGACGAGTTTGGTCTCGAGGTACTCCTCGAAACCGGCCAACCCCATCTCGCGTCCGATACCGGATTGCTTGTAGCCGCCGAACGGCGCATCGGCGGAGTACCACACGCCGCCGTTGACGTTGACCGTGCCGACCCGCAGCCGCGCCGCCACGTTGGCCGCCCGTTCCGGATCGGCGCTGTAGACAGTCCCGGACAAGCCGTACGGCGAGTCGTTAGCGATGCGCACCGCGTCGTCGTCGCCGTCATGGGCGATCACCGTGAGCACCGGACCGAAGATTTCCTCGCGGGCGGGCCGGGCGTCGTTGGTGAGCCCGACGATCACGGTCGGCTCGATGAAGAAGCCGCTCGACTTGTCTGCCGGCCGGCCACCGCCGCAGGCGAACGAACCGCCCTCTGCGACAGCCAGATCCAGATATCCCTGCACTCGGTCACGCTGCCGAGCCGAGATCAGCGGCCCGCACACCGTGCCGGGATCGTTGGGGTCGCCGGGTTTGATCGAGCCCATGGTGGCGGCCGCAATTCCCACCGCCTGGTCGTAGCGGACCCGCGGCACCACCAGCCGGGTAGTGATAGCGCAGCCCTGGCCGGCGTGCATGGAGGCCGCGAACGCCGACACCGAACATGCACTGGCCATGTCGGCGTCGTCGAGCACCACGAACGCCGACTTACCGCCCAGTTCCAAAAACACTTTCTTGATGTTGGCAGCGGCGTCCGTCATCACACTTCGGCCGGTGGCGGTCGATCCGGTGAACGAAATCATATCCACCCGTGGGTCTTTGGCCAGTTGTGCGCCCAAGCTGTGATCGCTCGAGGTGACGATGTTGACGACGCCGGGTGGAAAGTCAGTGTGCTCGGCGATGAGCTCGGCGAGCGCGCCGGCACACCACGGTGTGTCGGGCGCCGGTTTGAGGACGACGGTGTTTCCCGCTGCCAGCGCCGGCCCGAGCTTGGCCAGGTTGATCTGGTGCGGGAAGTTCCATGGGGTGATCGCCCCGACCACGCCGACGGCTTCCCGTGCGATGGTGCGCCGGGTCGGGATGCCCATCGGCGCCGCTTCACCGAGATCCTGGTTCCACTGGTATGCCTCGGCGGTGTCCGCGGAGAACGACAGGTCGTTGACTGGTCCCTCGAGCTGGGCGCTGGCGGTGAGCATCCGCGGCGCGCCGACCTCGGCGATGGTGATTTCGCGTAGTTCTTCGATGTGCTCGCGCAGTGCGTCGCGCAGCTGGCGCACGCATCGCACCCGCAATTCGGTGTTGCGGGACCAGTCGGTTTCGTCGAAGGCCCGCCGCGCCGCCTCGATTGCGCGGCTCATGTCCTCGGCGCTGCCGTCGGCCGCGCCGCCGAGCGCTTCCTCGGTCGCCGGATTGATGGTCGGGAAGGTTCCGGCGCTGCCGGCCGAGAGTTTGCCGTCGATGAGTAGGGCACTTACCCCGTCTGCCAGTAACGCCATCGCACGCTCCCGCCTCGCCACAATAATGGACAGTTGTCCGAAATAGTCCAGTCGAACCATAGCTGCCGGGTCGGCGCTGGTGCAAGGTCCGACGTCAAACACGTCGGCCGCTGCCTAGTTATCAAGGGTTTATCCGATGCCACTTGCTTCGCTGCGCACCTATCGGATAGCTTGGACAGGTGTCCAGCGATGCAGTGGTCGCGATCACTTCCCAGCCGGATGGCCATCCCGGGGAGGCGCCGCGCAACCGCCGCCAAGAGGAGACCTTCCGCAAGGTGCTGGCCGCCGGCATCGAAACGTTGCGGGAGAAGTCCTACGCGGATCTGACGGTGCGCGCGGTGGCCGCTCGGGCCAAAGTGGCTCCGGCGACCGCCTACACCTATTTCTCGTCGAAGAACCATCTGATCGCCGAGGTGTATCTGGACTTGGTGCGCCAGGTGCCCTACTTCACCGACGTCAACGAGCCGATGCCGGTCCGGGTGGACAAGGCGTTGCGGCACTTGGCGTTGGTAGTCGCCGACGAACCGGAAGTCGCCGCCGCATGCACGACGGCGCTGCTGGGAGGCGGCGCTGATCCGGCGGTGCGCAAGGTGCGCGACCGGATCGGCGGAGAGATTCATCGCCGGATCACCTCTGCCATCGGACCCGACGCCGACCCGCGGACCGTGGCGGCGCTCGAGATGACGTTTTTCGGCGCGCTGGTTCAGGCCGGCAGCGGCGCCTTCACCTACCACCAGATCGCAGACCGGCTCGCCTACGTGGTCGGCATGATCCTGCCCGGGCAATCCAATGGAGAAGATCGATGACCGTACAGGTGGGCGATCGCCCCGACGAACTGGTGCTCGACCCCTACGATTACCACTTCCACGAGGATCCGTACCCGTACTACCGGCGGCTGCGGGACGAGGCTCCGCTGTACCGCAATGACGAGCTGAAGTTCTGGGCGTTGTCGCGTCATCACGATGTGCTGCAAGGGTTCCGCAACAGCACCGCGCTGTCGAACGCGTACGGCGTTTCGCTGGATCCGGTTTCTCGTAGTGCCGATGCGCACAAGGTGATGTCGTTCCTGGCCATGGACGACCCCGGGCATCTTCGGCTGCGCACCTTGGTGTCGAAAGGCTTCACCCCGCGGCGGATCCGCGAACTGGAGCCACGGGTACGCGAACTTGCCAAGACCCATCTCGACGCTGCCCTGCAATCCGAAAGTTTCGATTTCATCGCCGAATTCGCCGGCAAGCTGCCAATGGACGTGATCTCGGAGCTGATGGGCGTGCCCGAGCCCGACCGGCCCCGGATCCGTGCGTTGGCCGACGGGGTGCTGCACCGCGAGGAGGGCCTGGCTGACGTTCCGCAAAGCGCGGTGCAGGCGTCGATCGATTTGATGACCTACTACACCGAGCTGATCGCCGACTTCAAGAAAACTCCATCCGACAACTTGACTTCGGCGCTGCTGGAGGCCGAGATCGACGGCGACCGGCTCACCGACGAGGAGATACTGGCGTTCCTGTTCCTGATGGTGATTGCCGGCAATGAGACCACCACCAAGCTGCTCGGCAACGCCGTCTATTGGGCAGCACGCAACCCCGACCAGTTGGCGCAGTTATTCGCCGACCACACCAAAATTCCGCTGTGGGTGGAAGAGACACTCCGCTACGACACCTCCAGCCAAATCCTGGCCCGCACTGTGGCGCACGACCTCACGATGTACGGCACCACCGTCCCCGAAGGGGACGTGCTGTTGTTGTTGCCAGGCTCGGCCAACCGCGACGACCGGGTTTTCCCCGACCCCGACGACTACCGCATCGAGCGCGAAATCGGTTCCAAGCTCGTCAGTTTCGGCAGCGGCGCGCATTTCTGCCTGGGAGCGCATTTGGCCCGGATGGAGGGCCGGGTGGCGCTGGAAGAACTACTGAACCGCATCCGCGGCTATGCGATCGACGAAAACAACGCCGTGCGGGTGCATTCCAGCAACGTACGCGGCTTCGCCTATCTGCCGATCAGCGTGGAGGTCGCCTAAATGCCGCGCTTCGAACCGCATCCGCAGCGGCGCCCCGCCATCGTGGCCGGTGCTTCGTCGGGCATCGGGGCAGCCACCGCGGTGGAACTTGCGGCTCGCGGCTTCCCGGTCGCGCTGGGAGCCCGTCGGGTCGAGAAATGCGAGCAGATCGTCGACCAGATCCAAAAGCAAGGTGGCGAAGCGGTCGCACTCCACCTCGACGTCACCGACCCTGAGTCGGTCAAGGGCTTCGTGCACCGCGCCACCGAACAACTCGGCGAGATCGAGCTACTCGTCGCCGGCGCCGGAGACACCTATT